>JACQFK010000607.1 GCA_016200125.1 Planctomycetota bacterium | reverse complement strand
GCCCAGCTTCACCGCCTCCGCCATGGCCACCACCTGCTCCGCCGGGAGCTTCGCCCACTCGATCTCCTGCGGGGACTCCTTCTGCAGGATGTAGAGCTTCTTCACGGTGGCCTTCAGGATTTCGACCTCCGAGACCTTCTCGCCCCGCAACAGGAACTCGGCGAAGGAGGGGCGCTGAGCGTTGAGCTGCGCCACCAGCCGCTCGCGGAGGTTGTTCATCAAGTCCAGCTGGCGGCGACGGTCCTCCAGCCGCTCGCGGACCCGCGTCGTGTCGCGCTTCTGCTCGAGGACCTTGGTCTCGTGCATCGCGGAGTCGAGGTCGAAGCGGGTGATGTGGCCGTCGATGCGGTGGATCTCGGAGCGCTCCTGGGCCTCGAGCACGCGCTGGGGCACCATGCCGGTCTCCTTGCCCGCCTCCATGGCCGCGAGCACCGTGGAGAGCTCTTCGGCCACGTCGCGCGTGGAAGGGTAGCGGTCCTTGGGGTCGCGCGCGAGGCACTTCAGGCAGACCTCCTCGAGCTTGGAGATCTTCATCAGGATCTTCGTGGACTCGTGGTTGCCCTTGCTCTTGGACTTGCGCACGACGTCGGTCGGGCGCTCGGGGAGGTTCCGCATCGCCTGCACGAGGATGGAGAGCGGCTCGCCCGTGAAGATCGGCCGCCCCGCCAGCAGCTCGTAGATCGTCGCGCCGATCGCGTAGACGTCGGTGCGCACGCTGATGTCCTCGTTGCGCCCCGTCAGCTGCTCCGGCGCCATGTAGGCGGGCGTCCCGCGGACCTTGTCGTCGGCGTCGCCCGGGGGGCCGCCGAGCACGCGCGCCAGGCCGAAGTCCATCACGAAGGCCGTGCCGGTCTTTGCCATCAGGATGTTGCCGGGCTTCAGGTCGCAGTGGACGATCGGCTTGGGGAAGGTGTGGGCGTAGTGGAGGGCGTTGCAGACGTCGCGGATCGCCCCGAGGTAGTAGGCCGGGTCCTCGTAGAGCGGCGAGGGCAGCCCGCGCGACTGGGCGGAATGGACATGCTCGGCCAGCGTGCGGCCCTCGATGAAGTCCATCGCGATGTAGAACTGCTGGTCGATGCGCCCGATGTCGCGCACCGCGACGATGTGCTCGTGGCGCAGCCGCAGGGCCGCGCGGGCCTCCTGAAGCAGGTCGAGGATCTGCTCCTGCCGCTGCTTGCGCGCCTCCACCGAGCCCTGCAGCTTCCGGTTGTGCTGCTCGCGGATGAACTTGAGCGCGACGTAGTCGGCGAGCATCGTGTCCCAGGCCTTGACCACGACGCCGGCGCCGCCCTTTCCCACCTCGTCGAGCAGGACGTACTTGCCGAAGAGGCGGCCGGGGATGGTCCGGGCGAACTGCACCTCGGGCGGCAGCTCGTCGTGGGTGAGCTGGACGATGCTGTCGAGGTCGCGGATCTGCGCGACGACCGACTCCTCCTGCCACTGGATCGGGCCCATGCAGCGGGGGCAGCGCTCGCCCTCCGTCATGATGCGCGGCACGTAGACGGGCCCCTTGCACTCCGGGCAGAAGCGGACGCGCTTCTGGAAGGCCGCGACCGCGTCGGCCAGCTGCACCGGGCTCAGCATCGATTTCTCGACCAGGATCTCCTGGAGCGGCTTGCCGGTCGACTTGCGGAGCGACTCCGCCTCGTGGTACTCGTCCGCCGCGAGGAGGCCCCGCTCCAGCAGCATCTTGGCCAGGGCTGCGTCGTCGATCTTCATGAGGCGGTCAGCTTGTCGATCGCGGCGATCACGTCGGCGACCGAGGCGAACCTCCGGCTGGGATCCGGATGCATCATCTTCTTGAGGAGCTGGATGACGTCGGGCGGCGCGTTCACGACCATGAGGTTGGGGACCGGCATCCCGCTCTCGATCTGGTCGGTGACGACCTCCTGCGAGCTCGCGCCGGAGTAGGGTTCGTGGCCCGTGAGCAGGGCGTAGAGGTGGATGCCCAGGGAGTAGATGTCCGAGCCCACCTTGGCGCCGGCCTTCCCGCTGACCATCTCGGGCGACATGTAGCCCGCCGTGCCCACCGCCGTCTTGGGCGCGTCCCCGGCGAGCTTCGGGATCGGGATCGCGAAGCCGAGGTCGCAGAGCTTGGCGTTCCCCACGCTGTCCAGCAGGACGTTGTCGGGCTTCACGTCGCGGTGGAGGTAGCCCTGGGCGTGGAGGTAGCCCAGCGCCTCCGCTACCTGGCGGGTGATGCGGACCGCGTCGCGGACCGGGAAGGCCCCGACCTCGGAGAGCGCCTGGCCGAGCGACTGCCCGTCGATGAACTCCATGATCATGAAGTGGCTGCCGCGCTCGAAGCCGTGGTCGATGCCCCGGACGATGCGCGGGCTGTTGAAGCGGCGGAGCAGCATCGCCTCCCACTCGAAGCGCGCCACCGACCGCGGATCCTTCGACCGCTCGGGGTGGAGCATCTTGACGGCCACGCGCCCGCTGCCGAAGAGCGCCTCGGCCGTCCAGATGACCGCGAAGCCGCCGGAGGCGATGCGCGAGATCAGGCGGTAGCCGGGGATCGCCTGCGCGCGCCAGTCGGGATCCCGCACGATCTTGCCCAGGTCCATCGCCTCGATCTCCTGCGCCTGGCGCAGCGAGATCGCGCCCATGCGGCGCATGAGCTCGAGGAGGGGGACTACGAGTCCGT
>JACQFK010000633.1 GCA_016200125.1 Planctomycetota bacterium | reverse complement strand
TCGGCGCCCAGATCGGCGGCCCCCTCCACCTCGCCGGCCGTTCCGTCGTGGAGCGGGTTGACCCTCACCAGCAGGTCCGCGGTCGTCAGCACCCGGCTCACGGCCGCGACGTCGTCAAGCGTGTGGCCGCTGATCACGGTGTTCTTGTTGGGCTGGCGTTCCCGCTTCCCGAGCATTTCGAGATCGACGAAGATGCGGTCGACCCCCGCCCCCTCCGCCTCCAAGGCAACCTCGGGCGATGCGGTGATCAGCATCAGCCGCAGGGCGCCGCCGCGCGATTCGCCCGCCGTCACGGATTCTTCTCGAACGAATAGATCCAGACGGTCCACGACTTCTCGCGCGGATCGCCGCGGACCACGTTCCGTTCCCGGAAGCCGACGGCGCCGAGCTGCGTCAGGTATTCCGCTCCGAAGAAATGTTCGACCTGCCGCTGGTCCACGACCAGGAGTGCCGCGCCGCTGCGGAGGAATTCGTCGCGCGCCTGCCGGGCCCAGTCCAGCGCCGCCGGCGCGTCCAGTCCCTTGGCCGGCGCTGTCTTGCTGGGGGGCGGCGGAGGCTTGGACAGGTCGGACCAGATGGACGGAAGCTCGACGAAGCGGCATTCGCCGTAGTAGGCAATCTTGGCATCGCTCGCCACCAGCGTCCTCGAGGGCTCCAGCGTCTGGGCGGCCAGCCAGCGCCCCGCTTCCTTGTAGGTGGCTTCCTCGGGCCGGCGCGGCCCCACGCTCTTCAGGGGGAGCAGTAGCAGGAGCAACAGGAGCAGCGCGGGCATCACCCAGCGCCGGCGTTCCGTCCGCACGAACCCCGACAGCAGGTCGCCCAGCGTCAGGACCGCCGCGGCGGCCCAGGGGAGCAGGAGCAGTCCGCAGAGCAGCATGTACCGGTGGCTGGGCATGTGCTTGGCTTCGAGCATCAGGAGCAGCAGCGAAGGGACCAGGCTGACCAGCGCCATGAGCGGGAGAGGGAACAGCCGCTTCCATCGGCCGCCCTGCCGCCCGGTGCAGAGGAATCCGAGGACATAGAACGGCACGAGCGGCCCGAACAGCGCGCGGGTGAACTTCTTGCCCAGGTAGCGGCCCAGGCTGCCCCGGTCCGAAATCGCTTCAGCGGCGCTCTTGTATCCGCCGGTGTCGGGCTCGGCATCCTCGCGCGCCACGCCCATCGCCTTGTCGAGAATCTTCTGGCCGCCCTTGAGCGTCAGCCCCCAGCGCCCCGACTTCTCGCGAATGAACAGGAGATAGGGGAAGGTGACGACGCCGAGCGCAATCACGCCGGCCAGGATTCCGACGATGCAGCGGACGCGTCCGGAAGGGGCGCCGGTCGGGGCCTCCGGGTTCGGACGGCGGAAGGACTGGATGACCGCCGCCGCGGCGCCGATCAGGAGGAAGAAGATCGCGAAGACCCCTTCCGTCCGGGTCAGGTAACACAGCCCGGCCAGCAGACCGGCGAGCGGATAGAGAACCCAGCGCCCTCCTGAAACGGCGAAGGTCCCGCAGGCCAGCGACGCGAAGAACAGGCAGAGGAAAAGTCCTGTGGGCAGGCCCTCGGAGGTGTCGAGAGCCAGCACCGGCTGGAGGGCGTAGAGAAAGCCCGTGGCCCACGCAATGCGCTCGTTCCACGCCTTGCGGAGCAGGAGAACCAGCGGGAGCGCGACCAGGGAGGAGGCGGCCACCGAGAGAGCGACCGCCGCCGAATCGACGCTTCCCGTCACGTGGGAGAGGAGGCCCGTCAGCAGCGGGAAGAGCGGATGGAGATCGGTGTCGACGGCCTTGTGGAACTGGCCGTCGCGGTACAGCCGCGCGATCGGGTGATAGACGACGCAATCCGGGGCGATCGTCGACGTCCACAGCGCGATCACGAGCCGGTGGATGAAGGCGAGGAGGACCAGCTCGGGCCACCCGAGCCGCGTGAGGGGAAAGAACGGACGGGGGGTGTCCGGACCGGGGATCGAGGGTTCAGCCACCAGAGGCAGATTAGGGAGGGACCCGGGGGAAGTCAACACGTAACCCCGAAAGGCGGAAGCGCCCGTTGGCGACGTATAGAATAGAGGATCACGCTGGAGGCCGCATGTCCCGTTTCTTCGCGTTGCCGGTCATGGCCATCGTCCTGGCGCTCGTTGGACTTCGGATGATGTCCGCGGCGCCGCCGCTCCCGGCCGCGCTTCCCCCGCAGGAAGCCGCCACGCCGGTAGTGACGCCGGACGAGATCTGGGAGGCGCCGAAGGCGCCTCCTCCCCCGCCTCCGCCTCAACCTTCTGCACCCGCCCCGAAAGCGGAGCCCCTGATCATCGTTCTCGAGCCGCTTCCCGCTCCTCCTCCGCCGGCCGAAAGGCCCGTCGTCGTCGCACCCCAGACCACGATCATCAATGCGCCGGTGACATACATCCAGCCGGTCGTGGAGGTGGCACCGGAGCCGAGAGTGGAGGTGGTCGAGGTGCCGGTCGCCGTGTTCGTCGGCCCGCTCCGGGCGCCGAGGCGCCCCGCCCTGCAGCAGGACACGTTCTTCAAGTCGATCCCGTTCCTGCCGCCGACGCCGAAGGGTCCGAGGTGGAATCCCTGAGCCGCGCTCAGCCGTCGAGCGCCATCGCTTCGCTGCTGTCGCCGAACTTGAAGGCCGCCGAGCCCATCCGCTCCAGCATCGCCGCGTAGACGTTGCAGAGCGGCGTGCCCTTGGGGCTCGCGAGGTGGCGCCCGCTCACGATCGTGCCGCCGCCCCTCCCCGCCAGCAGGATCGGCAGGTTCGCCGGGTCGTGGCGGTTGCCGTCGGAGAGGCTCGACCCGAACAGCAGCATGGAGTTGTCCAGCAGCGTCCGCTCCCCTTCGCGAATCGACTTCATCCGCTCCAGCAGCCAGGCCAGCTGCTCGACGTGCCAGCGCACGATCTTCGAGTAGGCCTCGTACTTCTCCTTCTTGTTCTCGTGGTGGCTGAACTCGTGGTGCGCGCCCTTGACGCCGTCGATCAGCCCCGCGAAGTTCTTCTGCGAGACGTCGTTCGCGAACATGAAGGTGCTGATGCGCGTCGTGTCCGTCTGGAACGCGAGGGCGATCAGCTCGAACATCAAGCGGACGTGGACCTTGTGGTCGCCGGGCGCACCGGCCGGCGGCGCGTAGTCGCCGGGCTCCGGCGCCTTCCAGTCGCGCGGGTCGGGCTTCGAGAAGAACTCGATCCGCTTCTCGACCGCGCGGATCGAATCGAGATACTCGTCGAGCTTGGTCTGGTCGTCCCGGCCCAGCCGGCCGCGCAGGCCCTGCGCGTCCTCGAGCACGAGGTCGAGGAGGCGGCGATCGTCCTCCTGCTTCCGCGCGGCCGCGGGATCGGCGGACGTCGTCCGCTTCATCCCGAAGAGCCGCTGGTAGGCCGCCCGCGGGCTGATCTCTCGAGCCACGGGGGTCGTCGCCGACCGCCAGGCGATGTGCGAGCCGTAGAGCCGCGTGTAGCCGACGTTGCTGTCGATCCCGGTGATGACCGGGTCGATGCCCAGTTCCAGCGACGGCAGCGGCGTGAGAGGGCCGATCTTCTCCGCGCAGACCTGGTCCACCGACGCACCGCCGACGCTCAGGTCCTTCCCCGTCGTCTTGAAGACCGGAAGGCCGGTCAGGTAGTTCGCGGTCTTGGCGAAGTGGCCGTCCCCCTGGTGGCTGTGGCGCTTGTCGAGGCCCGTGAGCACCAGGACCTCCGCCTTGTGCGGGGCGAGCGGCTGCAGCGCGAAGGGGAGCTCGTAGTCCGCCCCCGTCGTCGCCGGAACCCAGTCCTTCTCCCACACGCCGTTGGGGAAGTACATGCAGCACATGCGGACGGGAGCCCGGCCCCCCTTCGGCGAGGCGATGGCCATCGAGTCGAGCAGCGGCAGGCCGAGGGCGACCCCGGCGCCGCGCAGGAAGGTCCGTCTTGAAAGCTCTCGCATCCTCGTTCTTCCTACTTCTTCGCGTACCGATGTTGGAACGGATAACTCAGCACGATCGTTTCGATCATCGCCGAAGAGCGGTAGCCGTCGGCCTGCAGCGCCATCAGGCTGTCGTCCACGACGCACTTGTCGAAGTTGTTGAGCGCCCGGCCGAGCGCGTAGCCCAGCATCTTCCTCGTGAGATGGGTGACCACCTCGTCCTTGCGCGCGAGGAGGACCTTCTTGAGCTCGGCGGGGCTGCCGAACTTCTCGCCGCTGGGAAGCTGGCCGATCGTGTCGACGGGCCGCCCGTCGTCCTCCGTCCGCCAGCGCCCGATGGGATCGAAATTCTCGAGGCCGAAGCCCAGCGGATCCATCTTCTGGTGGCAGGAGGCGCACTCCGGCTTCGTGCGGTGGCGCTCCAGCCGCTCGCGGAAGGACAGCCTGGCCCCCTCCGCGGCGTTCTCGGGAAGCGTGCCCGCGTCGGGCGGCGGCGGCGGGACCTTGCTGCCCAGGAGCGATTCGAGGATCCACTTGCCCCGGATCACCGGGCTGGTCCGCAGCGGATAGGAGCTCACCGTGAGCACCGCGGCCATGCCCACCACGCCGCCGCGGTTCCGGTCCTTCAGCTCCACCCGGCGCAGCTCGGGACCCTGCACGCCCTCGATGCCGTAGAGCTTCGCGAGCCGGGCGTTCACGTAGGTCGCGTTGCTGTCGATCAGCTCGAGGAGGCTGCGGTTTCCCGCCACGACGTCGTGGAAGGCGTGGATCACTTCGCCCTTCATCGCCTCCGCGAGCTCGTCGTCGAACTCGGGGAACTTCTTCGGGTCGGGGCGCACGGTCTTCCCGAGCGGTTCGAGCTCCAGCCACTGGCTGGCGAAGCTTTCGCCCAGCGCCTTCGACCGCGGATCCTTCAGCATCCGACGGACCTGCGCGCGCAGCGTCTCCGGCTCGTGCAGCGTCCCCTCGCCGGCGACCCGGAACAGCTCCTCGTCGGGCAGCGAGGACCAGAGGAAGTACGAGATCCGCTGCGCCAGCGCCCAGGGTCCCAGGCGGTAGACGCCGCCCTCCTTGGGCTCGGGCTCGACGAGGAACAGGAAGTGGGGCGAGATCAGGACGCCCTTGAGCGCCAGCCGCAGCGACGCCTCGAAGGAGTCCCCGCGGGCCTGCGCGCGGTCGAAGAGCGCGAGGTAGCGTCCGACCTCCGCATCCTCCACGGGACGACGGAACGCGCGGCCGGCGACCGAGGCCAGAATCTTCCCTGCGCCTTCGCGACCGCTGCCCGCCAGCAGGCGCTTCCTCGCCGCCTCGATCTCCGGCCCCTTCCCCTCGGTGAGCAGCGCGGCGAGCACGGAATCGGCGGCGTCCATGTACTTCTCGATCAGGAGGGGCGAGGTGAAGAGCGCGTCGCCGTTGTTGTCGAAGCCCTCGCCGGCCGAGCCGTCGGCGGGAATCGACCGGGCCGCGTGGAGGTCGATCCCGAACAGGTCGCGGACCGAGTTGCCGTACTCCGTCCGGTTCAGCCGGCGGCTCATCACGTAGCCGCGGTAGAAGCGCTGGGTGCGGTCGGTGGCGATCTGGTTGCAGTCGAGCTTCCCCTTGGGGAGCCGGCCGAACCAGCGGTTGACGAGCCCCTTCTCGTCGAAGCTGGGCTGCGGGTTCTTCTCGGGCGGCATCTCGAAGGCGTTGAGCCGCTCGACCGCCTTCTGCCAGATCTCGACGCCGGCCGCCGCCTGTTCGGAGGTTTTGAACAGGGTCAGGTCGAGCTCGCCCTTCTTCTTCTCGGGGCTGTGGCACTTATAGCAGTACTTCGAGAGGATCGGGAGGACCTTCTCCTCGAAGGAGACCTCCTCCTTCGCCTTGGCCTTCTCCTGAGCCGGGGCGGGCAGAGCCGCGGCGGCGAGGCCCAGGAGGATCAGGGGGAGCCGTCTCATCTATCACTGATACACGCCGGCCGGAGGCGGGAGCCCGAAAAACGCCTCGGCGGTCCGCGTCGTCTCCTGCGCGACCTGCGCGGCGGGCTTCCCGGCGGCGAGCGCGACCGCCTCGAGGACCCGCGTCAGGAACGCCGGCTCGTTGCGGCGGCTCGCGCCGGGCGGCGCGAGGAAAGGCGCGTCGGTTTCGATCATGAGCCGGTCGGCCGGGATCCGGGCGACGAGGGGCCGGAGGCCCGCCCCCCGCCGGTCGTCGCAGATCCATCCCGTGATGCCGATGTGGATATCATGAGCGAGGTAGGCGTCGAGCTCGTGCGCGCCGCCGGTGAAGCAATGGACGACGGCGCGGACGAGCCGCGGACGGAAGCGGGTGAGAATCGCGAGGAAGCGGTCATGGGCCGCCCGCTCGTGGAGGAAGACCGGCAGCTTCCGGTCGCAGGCCAGCTCCAGCTGCGCCTCGAAGGCGGCCTCCTGGGCGGGCCGCGGGGAGAAGTCGCGGTCGAAGTCGAGGCCGCATTCGCCGACCGCGCGCACCTCGGGCAATCGGGCGAGCTCCGCGATCTCCTCGAGCGCCGCGGGCGTCGCGCGGGAGGAATCGTGGGGGTGGATCCCCGCCGTCGCAAAGAGCGTTTCGGGCCGGCCGCGGGCCAGCGCGAGCGCCGACCGGGTCGCCTCCACGCTCGTGCCGGTGACGATCATGCGGCGCACGCCCGCCTCGAGCGCCCGGCGGATCACCGCGTCGCGATCGCGCCCGAACTGGCGGTGGCCGAGATTGACGCCGATGTCGACAAGGTCGTGCATGGAGGGCGGACTACTGGTGGAGGAGCTCGAAGATCTCCTCCGGATCGGGACGCGTGCGCGTGTCGGTCTCGGCCCGCATCCAGCGGATGATGCGGTCCTTGTCGAGGAAGAGCGTGGTGGGCCGGGGGACGTCCTTGCCCAGCAGTCCCTTTTCGTGCAGGAGGCCGTACTTCTTCGTCGCCTCGAGCTCCGGGTCCGAGAGCACGGGGAACGGCAGATCGAAGCCCTTGGCCTCCTCCGGGGTCATCGGGCCGACCGCGACGACCGAGACCTTGGAGTGGACGAAGTCGGGATAGCGGGGGAGGAGGCCGCGGAGCGCGGCGCGGCAGGCCAGGCAGTATTTGCCGCGGAAGAAGATCAGCACGACGCGGCCCTGGTCGGTCAGGTCGCTCAGCCGGACATTCTTCCCGTTCTGGTCCTTGAGCATGAAGTCGGGGGCGCGGTCGCCCACCGCCACGGCGGGCGTGCCGCCGATCTTCCCCGTGAAGCGCAATCCGATCCAGCCGCCCAGCCCGAGAACGAACACGACGCAGGCCGCGATCTTGAGCTTCTGATTCTGATCGCCGCCCATCGCGAGCACGATCATCGCCGCGGGGAAGGCGAAGAACGCGAGCGTCCACCAGCCGTTGCGGAACGCGGGGACGCTCAGGAGCAGGGCATCGGCGATCCACACGCCGGGCGTGGCGAGGATCGAGACGACGAGCGCGAGCTGCTTCACTGCTTCACGAAGCGGAGGAAGTCGATGTCCCCGATGCTGCCCTTCTCCCCGCCCTTGTCGAGGGAGAGCTTCATCGCGTAGCGGCCCGCCTCGAGCTTCACGCCGGACTTCGAGAAGGGCTTCAGGATCTTCCAGCCGCCGGTGTCCGGGACCTCGATGGGCCCGGTCTTGTCGACGCCGTCGAACTCCAGGTGGAACAGTCCCCCCCGCTTGTCGCAGGCGACCTTCATCTCGATCGTGTAGGTGCCCGTTTCGCGGACTTCGACGCTGTAGATCAGCCACTCGCCGGGCCGGGTCCAGCCGAGGTTGAATCTTCCGCTCGCGTCCTCGCGCCATTCGAGGTCGACGCCCGTGTCGCGGTAGGGCGGCTGATGCTTCTCCTGGTTCTGCGACTCCTGGTCGTGGTAGGCGACGCCCTCGCCGCCCTCGTCGAAGTCCTCGGCCTCGATCGTCCCGGGGATGACATGGAGGCGGCCCTGGTAGGGCCGGGGG
>JACQFK010000632.1 GCA_016200125.1 Planctomycetota bacterium | reverse complement strand
GTCCGGGCGACCTCGGCCATGGCCTGCGTGTAGAGCTCGAGGCGCCTGTTGTTCTCGGCGCCGTCGGGCAGGTTCGGGTCCTTCAGGTTCTCGTGGGCGATCGGCGAGAAGAGGACCAGGCGCGGCGCCGACTTGCCGTTGTACTTCTGGCCCAGCGTGGCTTTGATGAAGTTCTCGAGGTCGCCCTTGAACTTGGGCAGCCCGGCCTCGCCCGCGAAGGATTCGTTGTAGCCGAAGAAGGCGAAGACCACGTCCGTCTGGTTCCTCGCCAGCCACTGGTCGGGCGATCCGAAGTTGGCGGAGCGGAGCCGGAGCGTCAGCTCGTCGGCGCTGAAGCCGAGGTTGCGGATGACGAGCTCCTGCTGCGGAAAGCGGCTCTGGAGCAGCGTCTCGAGCCAGCCGACGTGCTGCATCCGGTCGGCCAGCGTGTTGCCGATGAAGCTGACGTGGTCGCCCTTCTCGACCTTGAGCTCAGGCGCATCCTGCCGGCCCCAGGCGAGGCCCGCCATGAGGAACGCGAACGCGACGTGCTTCATCGGAGATCTCCCGGAGGAAAAGGACCTATCACGATATAGCCGATGGAGCCGGGGCTTGGACATTTGCCCCGGAATCGAGCGTATGAGAGAATGCCCGGCCTGATGAGAGGAGAAACCCGATGATCGCCCGCTTTGCCGTTTTCGTCCTTTGCCTGGTTTCGACCCGCGTCGATCCCGTCGTCGTCGTCAGCCCCGACGTGGAATCGGGCCTCTACGAGCCGGGCAAGCCCGTGACGTGGACCGTCCGGGTCAAAATCGGCGCCGAGCCCGCGGCCGGGAAGATCTCCTATGTCGTCCGTCCCGGCGGCGCCGGCGAAGCGTCCAAGGGCGAGGTCGACCTGGTCGAGGGCAAGGCCAAGGTGACCGCGTCCCGGACGACGCCCGGCACGCTGCTCGCCGAAATCCGCTACCGGGGGCCGGACGCGACGAAGGACACGATCGGGTACGGCGGCGCGGCCTACGATCCTGAGAAAGTCACGGCATCGGCCCCTCCCCCGGACGACTTCGACGCCTTCTGGAAGGAGAAGGTCGCCGAGCTCGCGGGGGTGCCGATGGACGTGCAGCTCACCCCGGTGGACGTCGGCGACGCGAAGATCGAGTACGTCAAGATCACGATGGCCAACATCCGCGGGTCGAAGATCTGCGGCCAGATCGCCCGTCCGGCGGGCAAGCAGGAGCTGCCGGCGCTGCTGCAGGTGCAATGGGCGGGCGTCTACCCGCTCGACCGCAACTGGGTGATCGGCCACGCGAAGAACGGCTGGCTGTCGATGAACATCACCGCGCACGACCTGCCCATCGACGAGAAGCCGGACTTCTACAAGGAGAAGTCGGAGAAGGAGCTGAAGGACTACCCCATCCAGGGAAGCGACGACCGCGAGAAGAGCTACTTCCTGCGGATGTTCCTGTCCTGCTACCGGGCGGTGGAGTACCTGACGAAGCGGGAGGACTGGAACAAAAAGGCGCTCGTCGTGCACGGCGGCAGCCAGGGCGGCTACCAGTCGATCGTGACCGCCGGGTTTCATCCCGCGGTGACGGCCTTCGCGGCGAACGTGCCGGCGGGCTGCGACCACACGGGCAAGCAGGCGGGCCGGGCGCCGGGCTGGCCCAACTGGGCGGCGCGCCTGATGGGTAAGGACGCGGCCAAGACGCTCGCGGCGAGCCGCTACTTCGATGCGATGAACTTCGCGCCGAAGATCAAGGGCCCGGGCCTGATCGGGATCGGCCTCATCGACACGACCTGTCCCCCGGAGGGGATCTACGCGACGGTCAACCAGATCAAGAGCCCGAAGAAGGTGATCCTCATGCCGCAGTCCGGCCACGGCGGCGACCAGAGGGCCTACAACGCCGCGTTCGGGCCCTTCCTGGAAGAGCAGAAGAAGGGCCGCTAGGGGGCCGGTGCGCCGACCTGGTGGAGCTCGCGCACCTCTTCCTCGCGCAGCGCCTGGCCGAAGAGGGCGAACTCGTCCATCCGGCCGTTGAGGTGGCGGATCGCGTAGCTCGTGCCCTGGAGCGGCACCCCCCAGTTTCCCAGCTCGACGTTGCCGAGCCGGAGCAGGGTGTCGAAGCGCAGCGGGATGCGGCGGACGAGGCGGCCGTCGACGTAGTGCAGCACCTCGCGGCCCGGCCGGTCGTAGACGGTGCAGAGGTGCACCCAGCGGCCGAACTGCGCCGGCTCGAAGACCAGCGCCGTGTCGTAGTCGAAGGCCTGCTTCTCGCCGTGGATCCCGAGGCGCAGCAGCCCCTTCTCGGTGATCTGCCAGTGCACGCTGCCGGAGGTCCAGCCGTCGGTCAGCATCAGGCCGCTGAAGGGGCGGTCGAGGCCGTCGACCCTCACCCAGGTCATCAGCGTGAGCGATTCGTACTCGCCGGCATCCTGGAAGCGCACGCGGTCGCCGGGACATTTGAATTCCAGCGCCTTCTTGCCCAACCAGCGACCCTCGGTCCAGCGGGCGCCGATGATCGCGCCGTCCAGCGGCGAGCGCTCCGCCCGCTGGCAGCGCAGCTCGCGCGACCAGGCGGGCGCGTCCTCGAAGGAATAGTAGACCGCGATGCGCGGGTCGCGCCGCAGCCGGTCGCTCGACGCGCCCCAGCGCTCGTAGCGGCCCTTCGCCTCCTCCGCCGACCGGAGATTGAGCTCCGAAAGCGTCAGGAAGGCCTCGGGGTCGGCGTCAATCGACCGGGCCGCGCCCGCGGGGTCGATCCGGACCGCCCTGCCGACGGCCAGGTCCTGCGACGCGCCGGTCGAATGGAGCTCGACGCGTCCCTGGAAGACGTGGACCTCGGCCTCGCCGTTCCGGTCGACGCGGAGCCCGAACTCGGTGCCGCGGTCGACCAGCCGGATGGCCGCGCTGCGGATCGTGAAGCCCTGGGCCTGCGGCGGCACGAAGGCCCGCAGCTTCCCGTGGCGGCAGAAGCCCTCGTTGGCCGACACCAGCTCGAAGTCGGCGGGTCCCTCGAGAATCACGCGCGCGCCGCTGAAGAACTCCACCTGGATCGAGCCCGAGCTGAGCGCGAGGCGGCGCTTCGGGAGGACGGAACCGGGAGCCGTCGGAGACCCCTCCCAGCGGGCGTCGAGCGCCCGGGTCAGGACGGCGCAGCCTTCGTACGACTGCGCGGGGGGATGTTCGGCGCCGGGGAGCGCGAAAAAGGCCAGGAGCAGCGCGGCGGCCGCGCCCAGGGCCGCGAGCGGCTTCCACCCGGCGCGGCGGCGCGGACCGGGGACCGCGGCGGCGGGACGGCGGCCGAGCTTGAACTCGAGGTCGGCCTGGAGCCGCGCCCGATCGACGAAGCGCTCCAGCGCCTCGGGATGCTCCGCGAGCAGCTGGTCGAGCCGCGCGACCTGCGCGTCCTCGATCCTGCCGTCGCGCATCGCCTCCAGCAGCGCGTCCAGTTCCTCGAACAGCGGTTCGCTCATAGCGCGTTTTCCGTCGCCAGCTTCCCCCTCATGCACTGCAGCAGCCGCTCGTGGGCGCGATGGAGCGCCTTGTAGGCGGCTTCCACCGTCTTTCCGGAGCGGCGCGCCACGTCCTCGACGGAGGCGCCCGCGCGGTAGCGCAGCTCGATCAGCTCCCGGTCCGGCGCCGGCATTCCTTCGAGGCAGCCGTCGAGCGCGGCGGAGCGCGCGTCCTCGCGATCGGTCCGCGCGGACATCCGTTCGACCACCGCCTCCAGGGTCTCGTCGCTGAGGCGGGCCTTCTGCCGCCGCCGGGTCGTGTAGAAGGCCATCACCTGGTAGCGGGCGATCCGCAGCGCCCAGGCCCCGAAGTTCGTGCCGGGCGTGAATTCGTCGAACTTCTGCCAGAGGACGGCGCAGGCCTCCTGCAGGACGTCGTCCGCGTCGGGCCCGGCGGGCACCAGGGCCAGGATCAGTCCGTAGATGCGCCGCTGGTGCTCCAGGTAGAGGCGCATGAACTGCGCGCCCCGGTCCATCTCATTAGTCATGCTCTAAAGGATATGTCGCCGACGGATGAAAATTGGACAGGATTATTCGACGGCATCGCCCAGCTCCTCGCGCAGCCGCTGGAGGACGCGGGACTTGGCGACGCGCACGGCCCCCGGGGTCATCGAGAGCTCCGCGGCCACTTCGCGGGGCGCGCGGCCCTCGACCGCCGTCTTCCAGAAGGCCTTCCAGGTCTGCGGCTCGAACTCGCCCTCGATCAGCTTGAGGCCGCGGTGATAGAGCGCGCGGATCGCCTCGGCCTCCTCGGGCTCCGACTCCGGGACCGGGTCGGGGGCGGGGATCTGCGCGAGCCGCTGCTGACCCTCGGTGCCGCCGGCGCCCTCGGCGTCATGGGCCTTGCGGCGGAAGTGGTCGAGCACCTTGTTGCGCGTGATCGTGAAGAGCCAGCCGCGGAAGGTGGCGCCCTTCCGGTCGTGGCGGAAGTCGGCGAGGTGCACGACGAGCGTCTTGAAGACCTCCTGGAAGACGTCGGCCAGGTCCTCCTCCTGGATGCGCCAGCGGCGGCACCAGTGGTAGAGCAGCGGGGCGTAGAGCGCCACCAGGCGGTCCCAGGCGCCCGCCTCGTCCGCCCGGACGCGGTCCAGCAGGCTGGAGGAGGTCCCCGTCGGCGAGGAGCCCGGACCCGGCGCGTGGTTCATGCGAATGGCTTCCTGTCCTCCTGTTTCCCCTTTTCCCGTTTTCTTCTCGGCGCCATCCCCGATACTATAGCTCTGGAACCGCCTTCCCGAGTCAGGAGCCGCTCATGGACTCCGCCCGCTGCCCCGACCCGACCGAGCTGGCCGGCTTCCTCGCCGGCCGGACTCCCCGCTCCCGCAGCGACTGGATCGCCGAGCATCTGAAGCTCTGCTCCCGCTGCGAGTCGGCGCTGCAGGAGCTCGACCGCGAAGGCGACCCGCTCCTCACCGCGCTGACGGGATCCGCGAGCCTGCACGGGCAGGCGACCGAGCCGATCCCGCCGCATCTGCTCGCGCTGGCGAAATCCGCGCGCCAGGACCGCCCGACGAAGCTCGGACGCTTCGAGTTTCTCGGCGAGATCGGATCGGGCTCCTACGGCACCGTGTTCAAGGCGCGCGACGCGAAGCTCGGCCGGACGGTCGCGATCAAGATGCTCCGCGCGAACCGCCTCGCCGGCCCGGAGGAGCTGGAGCGCTTCCTCCGCGAAGCGCGCAGCTTCGCCCAGGTCAGCCATCCGGGCATCGTCACCCTCTACGAGATCGGGCAGGACGAAGGCCAGTACTACCTGGTCGAGGAGTATGTCGAAGGCGTCACGCTCGCCGACCGGATGGCCCAGGGGCCGCTCCCCTTCCGGGATTCCGCGGACCTCCTCGCCCGCGTCTGCGAGGCGCTCCACGTCGCCCACCAGAAGGGCGTGATCCACCGCGACCTCAAGCCCGCGAACATCCTGCTCGACCGCGAAGGGCATCCACATCTCACGGATTTCGGCATCGCCAAGGTCGAAGGCGAGGAGAAGCCCGTGACGCAGGACGGCCAGGTCCTCGGGACGCCCGCCTACATGTCCCCCGAGCAGGCCCGCGGGGAGTCCCACAAGGTGGACGCCCGCAGCGACGTCTACAGCTTCGGCGTCATTCTCTACGAACTCCTCACCCAGGAGCGCCCCTTCCAGGGCAACCGGCGCATGCTGCTCCTCCAGGTGCTCGAGGACGAGCCGCGTCCGCCCCGGCAGCTCAACGACAAGATCCCGCGCGACCTGGAGACGATCTGCCTCAAGGCGATGTCGAAGAGTCCCGACCCGCGCTACGCGACGGCGCTGGAGCTGGCCGAAGACCTCCGCCGCCACCTCGCCGGGGAGCCCATCCTGGCCCGGCCCCAGACCGGCCTCGAACGGGCGCTCAGCTGGACGCGGCGCCGACCCGCGGCCGCCGCGCTGGTGACCGTGAGCATCGCCGCCACCTTGATGCTCGCCGCGACGTTCTCGGTGAGCTACGTCCGCATCGCCCGCGAGCAGAGCCACACCAAGGAGGCCCTCGGGCGCGAGACGCGCGCCAAGGACGACCTCTTCAAGGCGCTGGTGCAGAATGCGCGGCTGACCTCCGACGCGCTGAAGGAGTTCAACGAGTACTACAGCTCCGAGGTCGTCTCGCGGCTCACCGACAAGACGATCCAGGTCACGCACGACTACACGGCCCGGAAGAACGCGATCCCGCTTCCGGCGACGATGAGCGTGGAGCTGGCGGACCGGATCTCGAAGAAAGGGTCGGGGATCGGGATGCAGATCCGGCTCTTCAGCGACCATCCCTTCCCCTGGCGCCAGGCGGAGGGCGGCCCGAAGGACGAGTTCCAGCAGGAGGCCCTCCGGCAGCTGCGATCGGATCCGGCGGCGCCCTTCTACCGGCTGGAAGACCTCAAGGGACGCCGCTCCCTGCGCTATGCCACGGCCAGCCGGATGGAGAAGCGCTGCGTCGACTGTCACAACAGCATGAAGGAGAGCCCGAAGCGGGATTGGAAGGAAGGGGACGTGGTGGGCGTCTACGAGGTCAGCTTCCCCGTCGACGCCCTGGATCCGCGCCCGCGCTGAGATTTCGTGTAACGCCGCTCTTTTGGGCCGTTAGCTCTGAGGGGAGAGGGACCTTGCCGGATAGAGACGGAGGACAGGCCATGAACCACACGTCGCGGCGCCAGTTCCTGAAGAACGTCGGGGCCGGGATGATCGCGGCCGGCATCGGGCCG
>JACQFK010000631.1 GCA_016200125.1 Planctomycetota bacterium | reverse complement strand
GCGGCCTCGTGCTCGTCACGGGCACCGCGGGCTCGGGCAAGTCGACGACCATCGCGTCGATGATCAACTACGTCAACGAGACCGAGGAGCGCCACATCATCTCGGTGGAGGACCCGATCGAATTCACCTTCACCGACCAGAAGTGCGTCATCGACCAGCGCGAGGTGGGCCAGGACACCGACTCCTTCGTCACCGCGCTCAAGCACGCCGTCCGCCAGTCGCCCGACGTCATCTTCATCGGCGAAATGCGCGACATCGAGACGATGGAAGCGGCGATCAACGCGGCGGAGACGGGCCACCTGGTCTTCTCCACGCTGCACTCGCTCAACGCGATGCAGACGGTGGACCGCATCATCAACTTCTTCCCGCCGCACCACCATCCCTTCCTGCAGATGCAGCTGGCGCAGCTGCTCGAGGGCGTGGTCTCCCAGCGCCTGCTGCCCACCAAGGACGGCACCGCGCGGATGCCCTCGATCGAGCTCATGTGCTCGACCCCGACCGTCCAGGAACTTTTGCTCCACGGCAAAACCCGGGAGCTATACAAGGCGTTGAAAGACGGAAGCTACTACGGCTGCATGACGTTCAACCAGTCGCTCAAGTCGCTGCTGGAGCGCGACCTGATCACGCTGGAGGACGCGCTGGCCGCCGCGGACAGCCCGGACGAGCTGAAGCTGGAGCTGCGGGGCATCAGCAAGGATGCCCAGCGCCACTTCGGCGCGGGATCGGGCAGCGGAGGCGGAGGCGGCCCGCGCCGCTAGGCCGCCGGGGAATTCCCCCGGCGGGGGGATTCTTCGGAGGGTGTCGTGAACGACGTCAAGCTCCTCAACCGGATCCTCTGGGGCTTCAACTTCCTCCTCGGCGCCCTGATCGTGGCCTTCTCCTTCCGCTACCTCCTCCTGCCGCCCGCCGCGAACTACCTGAAGGACTTCAAGCAGGAGGACGACGCGCCCTCGCCTGTCACGCGGGCGGACCCGGGCGACGGCGCGCTCAAGACGCTCCCCAATCCCCTCGAGAAGAGGTCGGTCGCCGGACCCGTCAAGGAAGCCGGCCTCTTCAAGGCGACCCTGAAGGGGACGATGCCGAGCGGGAAGGATCCCAAGGTCGGCGTGGCCTTCATCAAGGCCATGGGCCGGAACGTCGACATCGTGGCCTACATCGGCGACGAGATCTTCTACGACGGCAAGCCCTTCGACGAGTTCCGCGGCTGGACGCTGACCAGCGTGTCGAAGGACCGCGCGCTTTTCACCAGCAAGTCCGGCCAGAAAGAGGAATTGACGATCGACCTGGCGGTCACGCCGGCGCCGGGGACGACGGGTGCGTCCGGCTCGGCTCCCGCCGCGCGGACCACCGCGCGCGTCGGCACGGCCTACACCACCGACACCTACAAGAGCCGCCTGCTCGCCTCGGCGGACTCGCGCCAGGTCTGGGGCATGGACCAGGACGAGATCGAATGGGCCGCGCAGAACGCGGAGCAGATCATGGACCGCGACTTCCAGGTGGCGCCCTACGCCGGCGGCGGCCTGCGGCTCGAGAACGTGAACGCGGGCTCGATCGGCGCCGCGCGGGGCCTGCTGGCGGGCGACGTGCTGCGCGAGGTGAACGGCCAGCCGCTCAACAACATCGCCGACGTGCGCACGCTCCTGAACAACAAGGCCATGCAGCAGCAGACGGGCCTGCGCCTGACGATCGAGCGCGCCGGTAAGCCGGTGGTGATCGAGTACCGCCCGCTGCCGAAATAGGTACCAGGGACCCAGTACAAAGTACCAGGAGAGGATCTAAGCAGAAGGTCCCTTGGTACCTCGTACGTGGTACCTGGTACCCGACCCCTCCTACTTGCCCAGAAACTCCTCGTGCAGCGCCCGGACGGCTTCCGGGCCGTCGTCGCCCTTGACGATGAAGGAGATCGAGAGCTCCGAGGAGCCCTGCGCGATCGCCATGATGTTGATGCCCTTCGCGCCCATCGCGGCGAAGACGCGGCCCGCGGTGCCGGGGTGGCCGCGCATGTAGGAGCCGATCACCGCGACGATGGCGACCTTCTCCACGACCTGGATCTGCCGGGCCTCTCCGCTGCGGAGCAGGTTCGCCTCGAGCGTGGCGCGCGCCTGGGCGAGCTGGGGGCCGTTCACGGCGAGCGAGATGCCGCCCTCCGAGACCGACAGGATGATCATGCGGACGTTGATCCCCTGGGCGCCGAGGAGGCCCAGGATCCGCGCCGCCGTGCCGGGACGGCCCATCATGACCGCGCCCGTGATGTTGATGAGCCCCGCGTCCTTCACCAGGAGCACGGAGCGGATGATCTCGTTGGGGCGGGTGCCGTCGTCGATGATCAGCGTCCCGGCGCCGCCGGCGTTGAAGGTGTTCTTCATGCGCACCGGGATCTTCCGGTCGGCCGCCGGCTCCAGCGCGCGCGGGTGCATCGACTTCGCGCCGAAGAGGCCCATCTCGATCGCCTCGATGAAGCGGATCCGCTCGAGGAGCCGGGCCCCGGGGACGATCCGCGGATCGGCGGTCATGAGGCCGTCGACGTCGCTCCAGATCCAGACCTCGTCGGCCTTGAGGGCGGCGCCGACGATCGTCGCCGTGTAGTCGCTGCCGCCCCGGCCGATCGTCGTGGTGACGCCGTGCTGGGTCGCGGCGATGAAGCCGGTGACGACGGGCACTTCGCCCGCCTCGAGGGGCCCCTTGAGGGCGTCGGCGATCTGGTAGAGCGAGAGCTCCATGAGCGGCTCCGCCTCGCCGAACTTCTCGTCGGTGACGAGGCCGACCTCCTGGCCCGTGAAGGCGCGCGCCTTCAGGCCCTCGAGCTCGAGGGCGCGGCGGAAGAGCGGCGCCGAGAGGCGCTCGCCGAAGGAGACGACCGCGTCGCGCGAGCGGGGAGTCACCTCGCCGACCATGGAGATGCCGAGCACCAGCTGGTCGAGCTGCCCCAGGAGCGGCGCGACCGCGTCGGGCTGGCTGAGCTGCTTCGCCGCCTCCTCGTGGCGGCGGCGGATCTCCTTGAGGCGCGCGTTCATCGCCGGATGGTTCGCCGTCTCGGCGGCGTCGGCCAGCGCGAGGAGCTCCTCCGTCATGCCGTCCATCGCCGAGACGATCGCGACGACCCGGTCCTCGGCCGCGCGGTCCTTGATCAGCTTGGCGCAGCGGCGCACGCGCTCCGCGTCCGCCACGGAGGTGCCGCCGAACTTCATCACGATCTTCATAATCAGGTCCTGTGGCTCTCCACCGAATGCCAGATGTCGATCAGGTCCCGCAGGATCGCGGTGGCGGTCTCCGGACCGCCGGCGCCGCGGCCGATCAGCGACACTTCGCCGCCGGTCTTGAGCTCGAGGCTCAGGCAGTTCAGGCTTCCGCCCACGTTGATGGGCGCGTCGGCGGCCACCTCGCGGGGGGCGACCGAGAGGTCGTCGCTCGCGATCCGGGCGATCAGCTTGACCGCCTGGCCCGCCTTGCGCGCCGCCTCGATCCGCGCCTTCGTCACCCCGCGGATGCCCTCGATCTTCACGTCGGAAATCGTGCAGGGCCGCCCGAGGACGCCGTTGGCGAGGATGACGACCTTGGTGGCGGTGTCGATGCCGTCGACGTCCGCCGAGGGGTCGGCCTCGGCGTAGCCCAGCCGCTGGGCCTCCTTGAGGGCCGTGTCGAAGTCCCAGCCCTCCCGGTCCATCTTGGTCAGGATGAAGTTGGTGGTGCCGTTGAGGATGGCGCGGACGGCGACGATCTCGCTGCCGCGGCCCACCTCCTCGGCGAGGCTGAGGATCGGCGTGCCGCCGCCGACCGTGCCCGAGTAGCGGAACTCGCAGCGGTTGTGGCGGCTGAGCTCCTGGAGCACGGGGAAGGCGACCGCGAGGGGCGCCTTGTTGACGCAGATCACGTGCTTGCCGGTGCGGAAGGCCGCCTTGAGCCGCTCGAGGGAGGGGCCGGGAGTCCGCACGGTCGTGGGCGTCGCCTCGACGAGGAGCTGGGCCTCGCTCTCGGCGATGATGTCGAGCTCCTTCGCGTCGCGGATGCCGTGGGCGGGCATCGCCCCCACGCTGCCCTGCTTCTCCTTGGTCTCCAGGAGCAGGGAGGTGTCCAGGCCGCGCGGGTCGATCGCGGCGCCCTTCGAGTCGATCACGCCGACGAAGCTGGGCGAGAGCCCGTGCTCCGAGTAGAGCTTGGAGCGCTGCTCCTCGATGAGCTGGATCACCGCCTTGCCGACGACGCCGAATCCGGAGAGCAGGATCTTCATCCGTCCAGCACCTTCCGGATGGCGTCGAGCGAGGGCTTGACCTGGTGCATCTTCACCGGCGCCTTCGAGAGCGCGTCGGGATCCTTGAGCCCGTGGCCGGTGGTGACGCAGACCACGGTCTTGAGCCCGTCGAGCTTGAGCCGCTTCTTGAGCAGGTAGGCGATGGGGACCGCGCTCGCGGGTTCGACGAAGAGCCCCTCGGTCCGGGCGAGGTACTGCTGGGCCTCGAGGATCTCGTCGTCCGTGACGATGCCGGCGTCGCCGCCGGAATCCTTGAGCGCGGCCATCGCCTTGCGCCAGCTCACGGGGGCGCCGATGCGGATCGCCGTCGCGAGGGTTTCGGGGTTGGCCACGGTCTTGTACTCGGACTTCGTCGTCCACGCGCGGGCGATGGGCGCCGCCTTCTCGGCCTGGACGCCGATCATGCGGGGCAGGCGCGAGATCTTCCCCAGCCGCTTCCACTCGAGGAAGCCCTTCCAGACGGCGCTGATGTTGCCCGCGTTGCCCATGGGAAGGACAAGGGCGTCGGGCGCGTCGCCGAGCGATTCGCAGACCTCGAACGCGAGGGTCTTCTGGCCCTCGAGGCGGTAGGGGTTGAGGGAGTTCAGGAGGTAGACGCTCTTCTCCTTCACGGAGAGCTCGACCACGAGGCGCATGGCGTCGTCGAAATTGCCCTCGACCTGGGCGATCTTCGCCCCGTGGGCGATCGCCTGGGAGAGCTTCCCGAGGGCGACCTTGCCGGCGGGGAGGAGGACGAGCGCGGTGAGTCCCGCGCGCGCGGCATAGGCGGCCATCGACGCGGAAGTGTTGCCGGTCGAGGCGCAGCCCACGGCCCGGGCGCCCGCCGCCTTCGCCATCGCGATGCCGACCGTCATCCCCCGGTCCTTGAAGGAGCCCGTGGGATTCTCACCCTCGTTCTTGACGAAGAGGCGGGGGACGCCGAGGTCGCGTCCGGCGCGTTCGCAGAGGTGAAGCCCGGTGTCGCCTTCGCCGAGGGTGACGGCCTTCGGGATGGGGAGCAGGGGCTGGTAGCGCCAGACGCCCCGGCCCTCGAAGGCGGTCGCGCGGGCGAACTCCGCGTCCTCGTACATGACCTCGAGCGGATTGTCGCAGGAGCGGCAGGAATAGAGCGTGGGCTCGTTCCCGTAGCGGGCGTCGCAGGTGAAACATCGCAGAAACATGGAGGGGCTATAGTAGAAAGGCGACCCCAATATTGCAATATGGCTATACTGGTACCTTACATGAGACTGGGCGTCATCGACGTCGGGAACTCGAGGACCAAGCGGGCGCTCTACGACGGCCGGAAGCTGGGTCCGCTGAAGGGAAAGGTCGACGGCTGGATTGGCGTCCGGGTCGGGAAGGGCGCCGTCCCTATGGGGACGCTGCTGCTGGGGCGCGACTTCCCGCCCCTCGTGAAGAACCGGGCGCGTACCGTGGGACCCGACCGGCTGGCCCAGGCGTCGGCGGCCTGGGCGCGCGGCGAGGGGCCCTGTGTCGTGGTGTCGATGGGCACCGCGATCACGATCGACGTGGTCAACGCGCGCGGCGAGTTCATCGGCGGGCTCATCGCGCCCGGCCTCCGGCTCATGGCCCGCGCGCTTCACGAGCACACGGCACTGCTCCCTGAGGTCGAGCCCGCGCGCGTGAAGTCCGCGGTTGGAAACCATACGCAGGCCGCGATCCAGTCGGGCCTCTCGCTCGCCGCCGAAGGATTGATCCGCCGCGCGCTGAAGGGCGCGAAAGGCCGGGTCTTCGGCACGGGCGGCGACGCGGCGCTCTTCCGCGACCTGTTCGACCTGCTCGTCCCCGACCTCGCGCTCGAGGGCGTCGTCCGCTCCTACCTATGCTGGCGGCGCTGATCAGTCCCCCGGGCAAGGGCGCGCTGGCCGTGATCCACGTCTGCGGCGACGGCGCGCGGGGCCTGGTCGGCCGGCTCCTGGGCCGCGCGCCGACCGAAGCGCCGCTGCCCGGCGCGCTGACCCACCAGGGAGAGGTCATCGACGAGGTGATGGCGCGGACCGCGGCCGGATTCACGGGCGAGGAGACGGTCGAGATCACCTGCCACGGCGGCCCCGCGGTCGTCGACCGCATCCTTCGCGCGCTCGAAGCCGAAGGGGCGCCGCCGGCCCGTCCCGAGGAGCTTCTCGAGCGGGGCGTCGAGCTGAATCACATCGACCGGATCCGCGCCGAAGCCTGGACGCTGCTCCCCCGCGCCGCGACCGAGCTCGCCGCGCGCGTGCTTCACGACCAGGCTCAGGGGGCGCTGTCCGCCGCGGTCGCGAAAATCTCGGGGCCGCGCGACGCGGAACGGCTGCTCGCCAGCGCGCCGCTCGGCCTGGCGCTGGCCTCGCCGCGGCGCGTCGTCCTGGCGGGCAGCCCCAACGTGGGGAAGTCCACGCTCTTCAACGCCCTCCTGCGCGAGGACCGCGCGCTGGTCTCGCCCGTCCCGGGCACCACGCGCGACCCGGTGCGCGAAGTGATCGCCATCGAGCAGGTCCCCGTCGAGCTGATCGACACCGCGGGCGTCGAAACGCCGAGGGACGCCCTCGAGCAGATGTCGATCGAGCGGACCCGGCGGTCGATCGGCGACGCCGACCTCGTCCTCTTCCTCTTCGACGCCGAGGCGGGGGCGCAGGGGCCGGAGCTGCGCTTCCTGGAGACGCTGTCCCGGCGGCGCGTGATCCTGCTCCTGAACAAGATCGACGCCGGCAGCAAGAAGCCGCTGCTCGAGGCGCTGCCGGTGTCGGCGATTGCTACCGGATCCTGTCGTGGAACGTCCACCACTGCGTGGGCATCGACCGGCGCCACTCCGTGGAGCGCATCTCCGACGCGATCCGCGAGTACGATCCCGACATCGTGGCGATCCAGGAACTCGAGGTGAATCACCGGCGCTCGGCGCGGATCCACCAGCCCAGCGAGCTGGCCGACCGGCTGAAGATGGACTATCACTATCATCCGCCCCGCATCCGGGGCGAGGCAGGCTTCGGCAACGCGATCCTCACGCGCCTCAACATGCGCCACATCCGTTGCGGCGTCCTGCCGTCGTTCCCGATGCTCCAGAAGCGCGGCGCGATCCGGATGTCGGTGGAGATCGACGGTCAGGAAGTGCAGATCATCAACACCCATCTCGGGCTGATGGGGCGCGAGCGGCTGCTGCAGGCGCGCGCGCTCTGCGGCGCCGACTGGCTCGACCACCAGGACTGCCGCCGCCTCCCGAGGATCGTCTGCGGCGACTTCAACGCCACCCCCCGTTCGCCCGCGTACCGCCTGCTGGCCGGCACGCTGCGCGACGCGCAGAAGCTGGCGGGCGATCCCAAGGTCCGCACCTGGCCCAGCGTGCTCCCCTTCGTCCGATACGACCACATGTTCGTCGGCCACGGCATCCACGCGCGCAAGGTGGAGGTTCCCCGCACGCGCCTGACGACCGTGGCTTCCGACCATCTCCCCGTCCTGATGGAGTTCGAGCTTCATCCGGAGGGACTCCAGCAGGCCTGATGGGGGCGGGCACGACGGAGGTTCGAACGAAACACTCGCTCATCCCGGCGCTCCTGATTTCGCTGGCTTCGGCCCTTCCGGCCCGGGCGCAGGGCGACGTGGACCGGGCGCAGGCCGACGTGGCGATCCGCAAGGGCATCGCCTTCCTGAAGGCCAACAACGCCGCCGCTCTCCAGCTGAGCGACATCGTCGGCCGGAAGATGTCGCCGCGCGAGCTGGTCCTCTATGCGTATGCGTCCTTCAATCTGCCCGAGACGGATCCCGACTTCAAGACGCTCCTCGACGACGTGCTGAAGGACAAGCTGGAGGCGACCTACTGCGTCGCGCTCCAGGCAATGGCGCTGGAGGAGATCGACCGGGTCAAGTACCAGAAGCGCATCGCGATGTGCGCCCAGTTCCTGGTCGACAACCAGAATCCCTTCGGGTCGTGGAGCTACGGGAGTCCGTCGATCTACGTGGAAGACCTGGCCTTCGATGTGCCCCGGAAGGGGCCGGTGGTTCCCCCGCCTGCGCCGGGAGCGAAGGACCAGCCCGGACTGCGGGTGAAGCAGCCGGTCAGGAGCAAGATCGCGGTGAAGAAGAGCCGGGACGGAGAAGGGGGCAGTCTCTCGAACACCCATTATGCAATCCTGGGGATGCGGGCCTGCGTCGACGCCGGCATCCAGTTTGAAGTGAAGTACGTGGATCTCTCGATCAAGCACCTCCGCGACTCGCAAAAGAACGACCGGGTGGGGGCCGAGCCGCTCGTGGAGAGCAATCCCGGGCCCAAGCCCAAAACGGCGGCGCCGCTGGGGTGGTGCTACATGGACCACGCCGACCACAAGGCCTACGGCTCGATGACGGCGGCGATGACCGGCAGCCTGGCGGCGCTGGATTACATCAAGGACGCGGACGGGGGCAAGAAGCAGACCTGGAAGAGGGACCCGGACGTCCACGAAGGGCTGCAGTGGCTCGCCAAGAACTTTTCAGCATCGTACAATCCGGGCCCCTTCGAGCTGGCGAAGATGGAGGAGAACTCGAAGAACGAGTATTACTATTATCTTCATGCCCTGAGCGGTGTCGGATTGATGTACGGAACCGAGGTTCTGGGGACACATAAGTGGTACTCCGAGGGGGCCAGGGAGCTGCTCGCGCAGCAGGGGGAGGACGGGCGTTGGGGGCGGACGCTGGCGGATACCTGTCATGCGCTCCTGTTCCTGATGCGGGCGACCCGTTGGCTGAGCCCTCCCTAGGGGAAAGCGAATTGGAAAAAGTTCTTAAATTTGATGTAAACTATTGCAGTACAGTGTGTTAGTATGTGTGCTCATCGCAAAGAATTCTGTCACACAGGGGGCCGGCTGGGGCGTGTGTATAGTAGCAATTAGCGAGGATACTTTATGATGCGCAAGCTGCTGTTGGTCTCGGCTATGGCGTTGTTGCCCGCGGCGTCCGCTTTCGCCCAGCAGGTGGGCGGCGGCGTGTTCCCGCCGAACGAGGTGGACCAGGTCAAGGTGGATCTGGCCATCGAGAAGGGCATCAAGTACCTGAAGGGCAACAACGCGGCGCACCTGGGCGCGAAGGACCACGTGGGGCGGAAGATGTCCCACCGGGAGCTCGTGCTCTTCACGTACGTCCATTCGGACGTGCCGGAGACCGACCCCGACTTCAAGACGCTGTTCGACGACATGATGAAGGACAAGCTGGAAGCGAC
>JACQFK010000001.1 GCA_016200125.1 Planctomycetota bacterium | reverse complement strand
GTCTTCTCGACGCTCTGCGTCCTCGCGGCGAGCGCCTTCGCCCGCGCCGGCGGGACCGCCGCCGGGACCGAGTCGCCCACGCTGGGGATGCGGCTCTGGAAAAAGCTCTCGGGATTCGCGGGAAGCGTAAGCGGCCGGCGGGCCAAGGAGCTCGCGGCGGCGATGGAGCAGCGCGACGCGCTCCTGCGGAAAATCGGCGAAGCGGCGCTCGAGGCCCACAAGGACCTGCCGGAAGCCGCCGCCGCGATCCAGGCGCGCGACGCGCTCCAGAACACGCCCAAGGACGAGGCCGGCGTCAAGGCGAAGGCCACTCAGAAAGCGGCCGACGCCAAGGCGAAGCGCGCCTTCGGAAAGCTGGCCCAGAAGGCTCTGGAGGGCGGGCTGGCGCTGCCGGGTCAGGAGTCCGCGATCGCCGACCTGAAGGCTGTGGAGGCGAAGATCAAGGAGCTCTCCTAGATCTCCAACCGCTTGATGGCGCGCAGGCCCATCGACATGGGCACCAGGCAGGCGACCAGCGAAAGGATCGCGATGCCGGTCATGGAGCCCACGATGATCCAGCGGAACTGGTCGCCCGAGAGCGCCCAGCGGCCGAAATAGTAGAAGCAGGGCACGGCCTGCGCGCCCAGCACGACCAGCACGAAGATCAGGCTCATGACCAGGTTCAGCGTCCCGCCGAAGCCGCTCACGATCTTCGACGGGTTGTCCTCCGTGAAGTTCGGGTAGATCGCCCCCAGGCCGACGGCGAGGCCCGACAGCCCCAGGCAGATGCCGAACAGCGCGACCGAGTGGAGGATCGCGAGCGTGGGCGGCGTCTTCAGCATCACGCTCGAGAGGGCGATCAGCGACTCGCTGATGAGCAGCGAGCACATGAACGAAAGCGCCAGCTTGCCGAAGAGGATCTTCTCCCGCTCCATCGGCGCCATCCCGATCACCCAGAAGCGCTTCCCCTCCAGCGACAGCTGCGGGAAGATGAACCGGCTCGCGAAGGTGGCCAGCGTGAGCGAGGTCGCCAGCAGGTTCATCTGGGCGATCAGGTTCTTCCAGAAGATGTCCCGGTCCTCGTACGCGAAGGTCCGCAGGTTGAGGAAGTAGATCGCCAGCAGGCCGAAGAAGATCAGGAACTGCGACCATTGGACCGGGTCCCGGAAGAAGCTCTTCAGGTCCTTCGCGACGATGAGCCGCACGTTGCGGTCCACGAAGAAGAGCAGGCCCGAAACGAAGCGGTCGACGCCGCCGCGCCCTGCGTAGCGCTTCTGCGACCGGAGGCCCTGCGAGACGTGCCAGCCCCTCAGCATCAGGCTGGCGCTCATCGTGTGGGCCACGCACACGAGGAACACGACGTTCGACGCGATCAGCGCGATGAAGAAGCCGGAGTTGCCGAAGCGCCGGTCGGCCAGCTCCAGGATCCCCTTGGACAGCCAGTAGCTGGGCAGCAGCGGGTTGCGGCTGAAGCGGGTGGACTCGAAGACTTCGCTCACGAGCTTGAGGTCGACCGACTGCGTGCCGTGGACGATCATGAGCCGCGAGACGCCGATCAGGATCGCGAGGACGGCCGCGAAGACGCAGCCGACCACCAGCCCGCGGCGGGTGCGCGGCATGTAGACGGTCACGACCATCGCGACGACCGCGCCGAGCCCGGCGGGGATGAACATGAAGGCGCCGAGGAAGAGCACCGCGCCCGGGTAGAAGGTCCAGGACACGTCGAAGATCCTCCCGTAGGCGGCCATCAGCGGCGTGCCCAGGAAGAGGAAGGCCCAGGAGCTGAACCCCAGCGACTCGACGAACTTGTAGAGAAACACGCTCTCGGCCCGGACCGGCGCCGCCAGCAGGAACCCCGTCTCCTTCGACTTGAAGTAGCTGGAGTAGCCGATGATCGCGTTCGAGAACGTAAGCATCACCGTGAGCGCGAAGAAGAAGATGTAGAACATCGCGCCGATGAGGCCGCTGAAGTTGTACTGCAGCGCGGTCTTCTGGAGGAAGCTCATCCCCGAGTAGAAGAGCTCGAACAGCGTCACCCAGAAGGCGACGGAGAAGACCGCGACGACGACGATCTTGAAGCGCGATTGCTGCGCGAACAGGCTGACCCGATTCCGAAGCTCAACCCACTTCAGGCTCGCCAGCGCTCCGACATCACTCATAGATTCGAAAACCGAAAAGCGAAAACCGAAAATCGGCCCGAGGGATCCCCCCGGCACTCCCCCGGGGGGAGAAGGAGGGGGAACGACTCTTCCCGGTTTTCGCTTTTCGGCTTTCGATCTTCCCTATTCATAGGGGTTCACCGCCCCCTCGGTGATCTTGAAGAACACATCTTCCAGCTTGCCCTCGAGCTGCGCCTGGCGGCGGAGCTCGTCCATCCGGCCGAGCGCCACGATGCGGCCCTGGAGCATGATGCCGATGCGGTCGGCGAAGTCCTCGGCGACCGACAGCACGTGCGTCGACATGAAGATCGAGGTGCCGGCCCGTGCCTGCTCGCGGAACACCTGCTTCACGAGCCGCGCCGTGTGGGGGTCGAGGCCGACCAGCGGCTCGTCCACCAGGATGACCTTGGGCTTGTGGAGCAGCGTCGCCGCGAGGACCAGCCGCTGCTTCATGCCGTGCGAGTACGATTCGGTGAGCTCGCGGATGAAGTCCTTCATCCCGAAGAGCTCGACCAGCCGGTCGACCTCCTTCACCCGGCCCTCGCCGTCGACGCCGTAGAGGTCGGCGATGAAGTTCATGAACTCGATGCCCGAGAGCTTGTCGTAGAGGAAGGGCTGGTCCGGGACATAGGCGCAGGCCTTCTTCGCGCCGATGGGATCGGCCTGCACGTCGACGCCCGCGACGACGAGCCTGCCCGAGTCCGGCCGCAGGAGTCCGGCGAGCATCTTGATGGTCGTCGTCTTGCCCGCGCCGTTGGGACCGAGCACGGCGAAGAACTCGCCCCGAGCGATCTCGAGGGAGAGGTTGTCGACGGCGACCTTCTTCCCGTAGGTCTTGGTGACGCCCTGGATCGATATCATGGGCTGGAATGAATCAGGAATGGAGAATCAAGAATCGACTCAAACGCGCCTCCGGGTCCCCCGATTCTTGATTCTTCATTCTCTATTCTCATTTGGGGGCCTGCACTCCCCACTCGAAGGCCTTCAGCTCGTCCGGCTTCAGCGCGCGGCGCGAGTCCATCACGATGCGGCAGATCAGCTTGTTGATCTTCATGTGCTGCTCGAGAACGTTGCCGTCGTCGTCCACCCAGAGCAGGTACATCCAGAACTCGTCGGTGGGCTGCTTGCGCACCTCCACCTTCCAGGCCAGCTTCTCCTCGCCGCGGCTGGGGGGCTTCTCCCGGTCCACGACCGCCGCGTAAAGCTCCGTCATCTCAACCTGGTGGTCCTTGTTCATCGTGATCAGGTTGCCGAGGTCGAACATCTTCATCTTCCATTTCTTGCCCTCCTCCAGCCGGCCGCCGCCCTGGTAGGGCAGGAAGTTGTCGGAGAGCGTGGCGTCGCGGGGGAAGTCGACGAGCAGGCCCTCCTTCTTGAGGATGACGAGGTTGTAGGAGAGCAGGAGCTTGTCACCCTGGCGCTCGCCGCGGGCGCTCACGGGGATGCCCTGCAGGTTGCCGTGGATGCGGAAGTCGGCCAGCAGGTAGTTGCTGTCCAGCCGGAAGTCCGAGGTCATGTAGGCGCGGTCGTCGGGCAGCGGCGGGCCGCCGAAGGGCCGCATGTGCATCAGGAAACGCGACCGCATCCGGAAGCCGCCGCCGTCGACGGGCTCGCTGAGCGACTCGGCGTCGCCGATGCGCTTGTCGGCGAAGAAGACCGCGCGCCGCTGGTGCTCCGCCTCCTTCCGGTCGCGGAACATCATCTGGTAGGTGGGGGGCTTCTGGTATTCGAAGTACGGCTTGATCTCGTGCTCGAAGAGCAGGAACATCATCACCGCCCACGAGCATCCCGAAACCAGCAGCCAGGCGTGCCTGCCCATCCGTGTCAGCAGTATAGCACGCCCGCCGGATTACTCCGTCCGGATGCGCTCGGGCGCGAAGCCGAGCGTCGCGGACAGCGCCGCGCGGAGGCGGTCGACGAATCCCGGGCCGTCCGGCCGGGCGCTGTTGGGGCCGCAGACGAAGGCCCAGGAGGCGCCCAGATCCAGGAAGCCAGCGGCCTCCCGCCGGATCAGGTCCGCCGACAGGGCCTCGCCCTCGGAGCGCGAGTGGACGCGGCGGACCCGGAGCCCGTCGTGGCGCGCCGCCAGTTCCTCCAGCTCCCGGCGGAACAGCGCGTCGGCCTCGCTGCGGTCCTGGACGAGCAGCAGGTGGCGCTGGGGCCACTTGCGGGCGAGGGCGTGGCGGATCATCCCGCGGTTGGGCGCCACCCCGCTGCCCGCGCAGAGGTGGATGAACCCCGTGATCCCCGCCGGCGGCGCCTCGGGCAGCCCGTACTTCCCTCCCGGACCCTGCACGCGGACGCTCCGGCCGACCGGGAGCTTCCGCACCAGGAACTGGGGCAGCATCGCAGGGGGCCCCTCGGCGGGAAGCTTCACCGTGATCTCGAGCGTCGACGGCTCGGTCCCATCCGAGGAGAGCGAGAAGTACCCGAGGCCGAGCGGCTTGCCCCGCTGGGCCTCGCGCTCCTTGATTTCAGCCCCGAGCTCCTCGAACTGGTGGGGATCGATCATGATGTACTGCCCGGGACGGTAGGGGAACGCCGCGCCGCCCCCGTCGAAGCGCAGGGTGGATGCCGACGGCGTCTCCGGCCGGACGGCCCGCAGCGTGACGCTGATTTCCGCCATGACGAATCGAGCATAGCCCGGGTCCGAGAATCGGGCAATCAATTCCCTCCGGGCGGCTATAATTCGCGTGAGTTCAGGCCATGAAAGACAAAATCGCGCTGATCACGGGCGGCGGCCGCGGCATCGGAGAAGCGATCGCCCGCCGCTTCGCCTCCGAAGGCGCCCGCCTGTTCATCACCTCAAGAACGCCCAAAGACCTCGAACGGGTCGCGCTGGAGACCGGCGCCAACTTCGACATCTGCGACGTCACCCAGCCCAAGGAGATCGGAGCGCTCGTCCGCAAGATCGGGCCGGTCGACATCCTGGTCAACAACGCCGGCGTCGCCGAGAGCGCCCCCTTCGTCAAGACCGACCTCGAGACCTGGCGCCGCGTGATGGACACCAACGTCACGAGCGCCTTCCTCTTCTGCAAGGCCATCGTGCCGGGCATGATCGACCGCAAGTACGGCCGCATCGTGAACATCTCCTCCGTGGCCGGCAAGCGCGGCGGCCCCTACATCACCGCCTACGCGGCCTCCAAGCACGCGATGCTCGGCCTGAATTCGAGCCTGGCGATGGAGCTCCAGGACTTCGGGATCACGGTGAACGCGATCTGTCCCGGCTACGTGGACACGACGATGACCCGCTCCGGCGCCGCGCGGATCTCCAAGCTCACGGGGATCCCCGCGAAGGACGTGGTGGCCAAGTTCCTGACCTCCGTCGGGCAGGCCAAGCTGCTCCATCCGGGCCACATCGCGGAGGTGGCCCTGGCCCTCGCGCGCGCGGACTGCTCGCACACCGGGGCGGCCATAGACCTGTGAAGAAGGTCCATCCCCTTCATCCCGCCTCGCTCAAGAAGCCCTCGGGCTATACCCACGGCTTCGTCGTCGAGGGCGGACGCGCCCTCTACATCGCGGGGCAGACCGCGGCGAGCCTGGGGCCGATCCCGAGCGACGACTTCGTCGACCAGTTCGACCGCGCGCTCGCGGCCGTGCTCGAGGTGGTCAAGGAGGCGGGCGGCAAGCCGGCGGACCTCATGACCTTCACGATCTTCGTCAAAAGCATTGAAGAGTACCTCGCGTCGCTCAAGCCCCTGGGAGAGCGCTACCGGAAGCGCATGGGCCGCCACTATCCCTGCATGGCCCTGCTGGAGATCAAGCGCTTCGTCGATCCCCGCGCGAAGGTCGAAATCCAGGCGATCGCGGTGCTGGATGGCTGATCCCTTCCTGCTCGACGTTTCGGGCGCCGTCGCGACCGTCACCCTCAACCGGCCGGAGCGCCTCAACGCGCTGGTCTTAGAGGCCTACGCCGCGCTCCGCGACTACTTCGCCGGCCTCAAGAAGGACAGATCGGTCCGGGCGGTCGTGCTCACGGGCGCCGGGCGCGGCTTCTGCACGGGCGGAGACGTTCGCGACGTGATCGGCCCCCTCGTGTCGATGAAGCCCAAGCAGGTCCGTGACTTCGTGAAGCTGACCTGCGACGTCGTCGCGAACATCCGCAAGGCGCCCCAGCCGGTGATCGCGGCCCTGAACGGGGTCGCTTTCGGCGGCGGGTCGGTGATCGCGCTCGCCTGCGACCTTCGCTACGCGGCGCCCGAGGCGAAGATCGCCTTCTCGTTCCGCGGGCTCTCGGGCGCGGACATGGGGGCCTGCTGGCTCCTTCCCCGCCTCGTGGGACTGGGCCGCGCGGCCGACTGGCTCCTCAACGGCGCGACCGTGTCCGCCGAGGACGCCCTCGCTGCGGGGCTCGTGACCCGCGTCCTGCCGGCCGGGCTGCTCGTCGCCGAGGCCCGGTCCGCGGCCCGCCGCATCGCCGAGGCGCCGCGCGAGGCGACGGCCGTGACCAAGCGGATGCTGGAGCTGGAGTCGTCGATGTCCTTCGACCAGGCGCTGAAGGCGGAGGCGAAGGCCCAGTCGGCGCTCATGCTCACGGACGACTTCCGCGAGGCCTACAAGGCCTTCATGGAAAAGCGGGAGCCCCGGTTCAACCGCTGAACCTTTTCCGTGACGCCCCGTTCAGTCCCCCAGGATGAGGGCGAAGCTTCCTGACCTGCCCAGCGGGCTGCCGGATCGACGAGCACCGGAGGCTGACCGTCCGGGGCCGCGACTGCAGCGATCCCGCGGTCCTGCGATCGATCCTTGTCTTCGAGGCGGCGAACTGCGGAGCCTGGGGGGAAACGATCCGCGAGCTCCGGATCTTCATCCGATCGGATGCCGGCGCTCCCTGCGGGCCGGCCCAGCGGGCGGTGAACGCCTGCGCTTCCCTGGGATTCCAGCGCGTCTGTTCTGCCGCTACCCGACCCAGATAAGGAGGACCCCATGAAGAACCTTCAGCCCAGGGCCACGGAGCACGTCAACCCGAACCTCATCCCGATGATCGACATCATGTTCCTCCTGCTCCTCTTCTTCATGCTCGGGGCCGACATGGGCCAGCGCGAACTGGAGTCGGTGAATCTGCCGAAGGCGGAGGAAGCCAAGGTCGACCCGGCCCTGGAGAAGGACCACCGGCTCACCATCAACGCCCATCACAACCCGAAGTACACCGGCTGCGCCTATTCCGCCCCGGCCGGCTGCCACGACGAGAGCCACTGGACGCTCACGTTCCGCGGCGAGGACTGCACGGAGGGGAAGAAGCTCTCGAACGCCCTGGCGCGCACCACGGACCCGGGGGGCCTGCCGTTGAACGAGCGCAAGGTCATGATCCGGGCCGACGGCGGCGCGCCCTTCGCGCTGGCCCAGCGCGCGATGGGAGCCTGCGCGGAGAACGGCATCTACAAGGTCGAGGTCGGCGCGGCGAAGCGCCCGGTCCGCTAGAGTCCCATGGACCCGCGTCTGGGGATCGCGATCTCGATCCTGTCGGCCGTCGCCGCGGCGGTCGGCCATGGCGCGCTGCTGATGGAACTGGACTTCCTCCGCGTCGCTCCGCCGCGCGACGGAGTCGCGTGGATCGAGGAGCCCGACGATTCGACGTTTGAGGCTCCCCCGCGCCTGCGGATCGAGGGCAGCGTCCAGCGGCTTCACATCAGCTGCGGCGAGCCGCTGGAGGCGGAGTTCTGGCTCGCCAATCTCACGAACCGGCGGATCGATCTGCCGCTGCTGAGCTACCTGGAGCGGACCCGCCGCTCCTGGTCGGGCCGCTTCCCCTCCTGGATCGTGGAGATCCGGGACGAGGAGGGGAATCGGGTGGAGCTTCGCCCGCGCTACCTCCTTGGGGTGAACCAGGACCCGCTGATCCCGCTGAATTTCTGGCAACTGCCGGCGCGCGGCGACTATCCCCTCCGCCATCCCCTGCTCCCCTGGGTGCCGCGGAAGCCCGGGATCTACACGGTCCGGATGGCGCTCGACTTGCGGGCGCTCGGCGACGTGCTGGAATCGGGCGCCTCGCCGGAGGCCCTGGGGCTCCTGGATCGCGCGCCCCGGGACTTCGTCGTCTCCGAGCCGGTCACGTTCATCGCGGAGCGCTGAGGAGGGTCAGGCGTCCCGCTTCGGCGGCGAACTCCGGCCAGAGCGACTCCTCGATGCGCGCCACCTGGGCGAGATGGCCGTCGGGATAGCGGATCTCTCCGAACTGCGCGCCGTGGCGCTCCTCCTGCGCGAGGATCCGCCGCAACGCCTTGCGGAGAGACTCGTTGCGCGTGAGCCGGAGATAGGCGGGATAGACGACGAGGACGCGCCGCTCGATCGCCCAGCTCACCGCCGGATAGCGCAGCCCTTCCGAGCCCGGCAGGGCGGACACCCGCTGGTCCAGTTCCTGGAAGTAGCGCCAGCCCGCCGCGGCAAAGCGGCCGTCCCGCCAGGACCGGTCCCTGAGGCCGCCCTCCTCCACCACGGACTTCAGGAGGAAGGCGTGGGAGGCCTCCTCCGAGACGTGGCGCAGGATCTCCAGCGACACCGCCTCGAAGCCGACCGACTTGACGATCTTCCGGCAACCCACGTATTCAAGCTGGCTGAGCAGGTCGATCCACTCCAGCTCGAGGTCGGTTGAGGTGACGACCTTTCCGAGGAGCTCGACGATCGACGCGTCCTCGGCGAGCGGCGGCGGATTTCCGATCGGGGGGGCCATGAGACCGCCGAGTCTACTGCAAGCGCGCGCCCGAGTAAAGCCCCCGCGGCGCCCGTCGCCCGAGCTTGACTTCGCCCTCCTCAAAGAGGAGATTAACCCCTTCATGGAGGAGCCCCGAAACCATCCTCTCGTGCTGGTCGCCGACGACGACCAGAACCTCCGGAAGATCCTCTGCCTCTTCCTGAAGAACGCCCACTATGAGACCGTCGAGGCCGCCAACGGCCGCGAGGCGCTCAACATGGCGAAGAGCCAGCACCCCGACCTCATCCTGATGGACATCATGATGCCCCTCCTCGACGGCTTCACCGTCTGCAAGATGCTCAAGGACGACCCCGACACGAAGCAGATCCCCGTCCTCATCTGCACGGCGAAGAACCGCAAGGAGGACCTGGTCGCGGCGATCAAGGCGGGCGCCGAGGACTACATCATCAAGCCCTTCACGAAGGACACCGTGCTCTCCAAGATCGAGAAGGCGATGGCGGCGCGGAGCAACCAGTCGTCGAGCAAGATGATGTCCGCGGTCGAGCGCCGGGACTCGCGCCGCAAGGTGGCGGGCTGGTCGCTCTCCTGGGGCGGCCAGAGCCAGGGCGGCCTCGCGCCGGTCTACAAGACCCGCGTCTACGACATCTCGCAGAAGGGCCTCTCGTTCGAGTTCGTCCGCTGCGACATCTGCACCGGCTACGAGCAGGGCACCGTCCACCCGCTCTGCCTCTTCGCCAAGCACGCCAAGCGCTTCCAGGAATCGCAGACGCTCGACTTCGTCCTCTCGATCAAGAAGGACATCGTGCTCGAGGTGCAGGGCCGCATCGCCCACGTCTATCAGTGGATCGACAACCCGCGCACCGAGAAGGTCGGCGTGATGTTCACCAGGATCTCGCCCGCCGCCCACGGCATCATCAGCCAGTACCTTGAGGGGAAGCTGACGGTCTAGGCCCGCGTTGAGGGTTTAGGAAGTGGGTAGAGTGCAGTCATGACCCGCGCGGCGCTCCTCTTGGTCCTCCTGGCCGGGTGCTCCAGCGCCCCCTCCGCGCCGCCGGTCGAATTCTGGGCGGGCGTCGCCGCGGTCGAGATCACCCCGACCCGCAACGTGCCGCTCGGCGGCTACGGCGGGCGCAAGGGCCAGCCCATGACGGGCGTCCACGATCCCATCTTCGCCAAGGCTCTCTGGCTCGAGACGCCGCACTCGAAAGTCTGCCTCGTCACGACCGACCTGATCGGCTCGCTGGTCTCGCTCCGTGACCGCATCAAGCCCGCGGACGCCGACCTGGTCCTCACGGCTTCCCACACCCACTCCGGCCCCGGCGCGCTGGTCCAGGGCTTCTGGGAGCTGGCCATGGGCAAGTACGACCCCGACCTCTACGAAGAGATCGCCGGGAAGCTGAAGAAGGCGGTCGAGCAGGCCCGGGAGGCGAAGCGGCCGGCGCGGCTGGGCTTCGCGCGGGGCGAAGCCGCGGGATTCAGCCGGAACCGCCGGGTCAAGGAGGGTCCGGTCGATCCCGAGCTCCAGGTGATGCTCGTCGTCGACGAACTCGCCCGCCCCCTCGCGGTCGTGGGCAACTACACCGCCCACGGGACGGTCCTGTCGGAGCGGAACTTCCTGGTCAGCGGCGACTGGCAGGGCGCCTGGCAGCGGGCCCTGGAGTCGCGCTTCCCCTCGGCCATCAGCCTCTACACCAACGGGGCCGAGGGCAATATAGCGCCATCAGCACCGTCGGGGGACGGGGAATTCGACCGCTGCGAGTCGCTGGGGCGGGCGCTGGCGGAGCGGACGGCAAATCTCGTGGGGACCATTGCAAAAACCACGGGAACGGTTAAACTCTCCTATGTGGAGAGAGGGGTGGACCTGCCGTCCCCCACCCTTCCGGCGGCCCCGAAGACGAGCGTCCTGGGGCTCCTCGAGATCAACGGCACCCGGATGTTCTGTTTTCCGGGGGAGCCGGTCGTGGAGCTGGGCCTGGAACTGAAGCAGGCCTTCCCCGGCGCCTGGATCCTCGGGCTGGCCAACGACCACCTGGGTTACTTCCTGACGGAGGAAGGATACGCCCGCGGCGGCTATGAGCGGATGGTGAGCTTCTACGGGCCGAAGATGGGCCCGTGGCTGGTCGCCCAACTCAGGGAGTTGGGAGAGAGGGGAGCGCATGCGCAAGATCGCCCTGGTGAACCAAAAGGGGGGCGT
>JACQFK010000625.1 GCA_016200125.1 Planctomycetota bacterium | reverse complement strand
TGTCCGTGGTCTCCTCGACCTTGTCGGTGAGCTTGTTCCACTGCCAGTTGCCGACGGCCGGGCCCTTGATGCCGTATTCCTGGGCGAGGCCGCAGTTGAACCAGACGGGCGAGTTGAAGGCGCCGATCTGGTTGATCAGCATGTGGGTGAGCTCGGACTCGAAGGTGTCGGCGTCCTCGACGTCGGCAAAGTACCCGCCGAAGTCCTCGCCCGCGCGGCGGATGGAGCGGGCGATGCGGGTGACGGTCTGCTTGGCGCTGACCTCGTTGCCGGTGCCGGGGACGCCGGCCTTGCGGAAGTACTTGGAGGCGATGATGTCGGTGGCGAGCTGGGTCCAGGTCTTGGGGATCTCGAGGTTCTCGAGCTTGAAGACGGTCGAGCCGTCGGGATTGGTGATCTTGGAGGAGCGCTTGTCCCACTCGATCTGGTCGTAGGGGTCGACGCCGGGGGTGGTGTAGACGCGCTTGAACTTGAGGCCCTTGCCGCGGGCGGGCAGCCGCCGGGTTTTCCGGCGGAGGTCCGTGGTGGAGCCGGCTTCCACGGCCGATGCAGCGACAGTCTTTCCGAACATGTCCACGTTTCCTCCTCTCACCCAGGCGGTGCGAGACCAAAATATTTTAGAACCAGGTCGTTCGCTAGTGAATCGACTCCAGCAGCGGTATTCCTCTCTCCAGGCCGACGCCCCTCCCTGCGGACTATCCGAGCGGTGTTTGGGTGCTAAAGAATCGCTTCAACCCCCGGCCAGCTCTCCACTACCTGTATGCCTTACGCGGGGACTATACCCCCATCGCTTGGGGTTGTCAAGGCGAAGCGACCCGTTCTGCAGAAAATTTTTAACGTATGTTTTCCGTCGATGAAAGTCGCGTAATGCGGACATCGACAATCCGTAAAGTGTTTTTTTGCGGAATCGGGGGCGCCGGATTCCGCGTCTAAGCTGACATGATCATGATGAAGACGCTCGGCTTCTGCGCGCTCGCCCTGACGGCCCTCCAAAGTCAGGATCAGAAGCTCACCCGGGAGGCGATCCTCGCCGTCAAAGACCTGAAGGGGATCGAACTCACGCTCTGCCATCACCCGGGAGACAAGTCCGAGGGGCAGTCCACGATCATCAAGGGGGACGGGTCCGTCGTCCAGACCTGGAACGAATCCTATCCCCTCACCGCGGAGGAAAAAGTCGTCACTCGGAAGCATCGGATGAGCCTCTCCCCGGAAGAGACGCTCAAGCTGGTCCGCCTCTTCGCCCACGACGGAGTCCTCGCGCTTCCGAAGATCCGTCCCGACCTGGTCACGCCCAAGGAGGTGTGGCCGAAGTCGATGCGATACTCGCTGGGGCTGTCCCTGCCGGGAGCGGGTTCTTTCGAGGGGGAGCATCCGGATGTCGAGGGGTCCAAGCTGCCCCAGTCGCCGGCCGCCCGCCTGCTCATCCAGGCGATCCGGACCTCGGTCAGGGATCTCGCCGACCGGATCTCCAGCCTGGATACGGAGTTCCTGTCGAAGGAGCGCCTCGGGACGCTGGCCGGCGCCGGAGGGTTCGTCCTGGAGCTCCGGGACATCCAGGGCCTGTGGGGTGGGACCTCGCTGAGAGTTCATTCGGACGGTCTCGTCGAAGGGGTCAAGGTCCGGCCTCCCCAGCCGCCGGAGCAGGGGATGCAGGTGCGCCATTTCAAAGGCCGGATCGACAAGGCCCGCGCGGCGCGGATCCTGGGAGACTGCGCGACCTGGGGAACGTTCGACCTGAGGCCACGGCGCAAGACGGGCATTCCCGACGAAGCCTACCCCATGCTGACCCTCAAGGCGGCCATCGACGGAGCGGTCTATTCCCGGGTGACCGCATTCTGGGAGGGGGAGGCGAGGGAAACCCCGGCGTTCCAGAAGGTCCGCAAGGCGCTCCAGGAGATCGCGGACGAGATCGAGCCGAAGCGCTAGTAGTCCTTCTTCGCGCCGAGCGTCTCCCGCTTGCCCTTGCGCAGGACGACCACAGCGCTCTCCTTCGTGAGGACCAGGCCCTTCGCCGACTCGGGCGACGCGATCTTCCGGCCGCCGAGCTCCAGCAGGATGTCGCTCTTGCGGAGGCCGAGCGACGCGGCCAGGCTGCCCGGGGTCACCTTGGTGACGACCGCGCCCTGGCCTTCAGGGATGTCGAGCTGCGCGCGCAGCGAGTCCTCCACCGGCCCGAGCAGGGCGCCCGCGACGGAAGTCCCTTCCTCCTCCTCGTCCGGGATCACCGGCGGGAGACGGCGCTGGGGGAAGGGGAAGCGCGGCGGATTGAGGTTGGGCATGAGGCGCCCCTTGAAGCTCACGCGGCTGCCGGCGTAGTCGATGCCTTCCTCCGAGATCCCGTATTTCTGGGCCAGCTCCTTCTGATCCTTCAGGAAGGTCTCGAGGTTGGCCGCCTGCGCCGACTTCGACTCGCCCTTCTGGTCGACGTAGTCGAGCTTCACCGGGCCCGCCGCCGCCTTGTGGAAGCTGAGCACCGGGCTGCCGTCGCCGGGCGTGATCGTGTAGGTCGAGTCGCCGTTCACCGACCTCACCATGACGGAGCTGCCGCCGAATCCGAAGCCCGGTCGGCCCGGAACCGGGTCGGCGCGGCGGGGCTGCGGCTTCTCGGCTTTCGCCAGGTCCTCGAGGATCGAGCGCGACCGCTGGCGGACTTCGGGGTCCTCGCTCTCCTCGGCGGCCTTATGGAGCGCCTCGCGGGCCGCCTTGCCGGCCTTCTTCAGCTCCTCCGTGGCCTGCTCGCGCGTGGTGAAATCGTCCGATCCCAGCTTGCGGATCAGGTCCTGGATGCGGTCCTGGTCCTGCGGGGCCAGGCTGAGAATCATCGCGGCGATCAACGTCATGGCGGTCTCCTTGGACTACTCCTTAGTAGCATACCGAGCCCGAAAGTTCGGCGCCATTTTCATTTCCACAGTTCCTCGAGCAGGTGGAAGAGCCGGGGATCGTGCTGCCGCAGCTCCGCGCGGACGAAGGGGTAGAAGTCGTTCGTGCCGAAGAAGGCCTCGGTCCCCTCGGCGAAGTACTCCTGGGGGTCGGTCATCGCGTAGTGGCGTTCCTTGACCCCGCTGATCCGGAGGACGGATTCATACGCGCCGCCGGCTTTCGCCTCGTCGTAGGCCTTCCGGATGCCCGGGTGATCGAAGCGGAGCACGCGGTCGTGGTAGGCGTGCGCAAGTTCGTGGAGAATCATCGAGGGCTGCTCGATCGCGGTCTTGAGGAAGCGTTTCGCGTTGCCGATCTCGACGCCCTTGGCCTTCTCGGGGTTGAAGCCGTGCTTCGTGAGCCAGTCGGGGCTCGGATGGTACTGGGCGCGGTCGTTGGGCCCGTCGTCGACGCCCAGCCAG
>JACQFK010000624.1 GCA_016200125.1 Planctomycetota bacterium | reverse complement strand
TGTCCTACGTGCGGGAGCAGGAGGGCGGCGCGCCGCCCTCCTGCTCCCGCACGTAGGACATCCGCGCGCCCGGCCGGGCCACGCGGCAGAGGTCGCCCTCCAGGCCGCGCAGGTCCATCCGCCCGAGCAGGAAGGCCTCCACCGAGTCGGCCGGCAGCGCCCGCAGGTAGTTCTGCGGCGGCTCGTTCACGACGAGCACGCGGTTCGCCAGCTCCTTCGCGGCTTCGAACTCCGCCGCCGAGAGCTGCGGCGCAGGCGCCAGGAGCCGGCCTTCCAGGAGCAGGCGCTCCAGCCGCTCCGGGCCCACCGAGAACCAGCGCTTCCAGATCATCCCGCCGAACTGACGCCAGAGATAGGTCTGCCACTCGCGGGCGTACATCTCGCGCCGCTCGGCCTCCGTCGCCAGCGCCTGGAAGCGCTCCACCTTCTTCGAGCCGTGGACGATGCGGACGAACTGGCGGAAGGACGAGAGCTGCCGCTCGAATTCCCCCTGCTGGGCGACCCCGCGGTCGATCACCCCGAGCCGCCCGAGCCAGTATTCGTCGGCCTCCTTGGGCATCAACCATCGCACCCGCTGGAAGAGGTTCCGGCGGCGGCGCGATGGCCGGGGGCCCATCAATTCGAGGTAGTCCCGGTGGGCCAGCGACTTGACGGCCGCCAGCTTGAGGTCGAGCAGGTGGAGCTGGACGGGGTTGCGGTCCACCACCGCCACCCGCTTGGGGCGGGCGGAGAGGAGCCGCAGCACCCGGTCGCCCCCCTCGGCGGCGGCGAGGACGACCTCGTCCTCGCGTAGCGCCAGGTCGTCGGCGACCCAGTCCGTGCCCTGCAGAAGTTCCATGATCATGCTCTTCGATAGAGGTCCTCGAGCGCCTGGAGGGCGCGGCGAACCTGGCTTCGGCGGACGATCCTCCAGGCATAGCGTTCGCGGGCGGCGCGATAGATCCGCCGCCTATGGAACCGGGTGGCGTGGGCCATCGGGAACCCTCCAACTGTTCACGGGAGCAGATATGGCAAGGGGCGTGCCAGGGCCTTTCCGGGGCGGATTGGGCCCGGGGTGTGCATTCCGCTGCACGGCCCCCCCGTCGATTGCAATGCCCCCTCCCCTGTGCTAGACTTCGGCCAGCGAGATGGCGAGCCCTCCCGCGCGCAACATCATCTGCCGCTGTTATGTCGTCGCCGAGGACGTCATCCGCAAGGCCATCGCCGACCACCGGCTCAGGCAGGTGGAGGAGATCACGGCGGTCACCCACGCCGGGGGCGGATGCAGCTCCTGCTGGGACGACCTGCAGGCCATCCTGAACGAGGTCTGGGGGAAACCGCTGCCCCGGGACGTCCCGGACAGCTCGGGTCTGTCCAGCGCCCAGAAGCGGGCGCTGATCGTCAAGGCGCTGGAGGCGGACGTCTTCCCCCTCTTCGACCTGAACGGGCTGCAGATGCAGCTCGTCGACGTGGCCGGGGACCGGGTCCTCGCGCGGTTCTTCGGCCGGAGCGTGGGCACTTCCGCGGCCTCGTTCCTGGCGCTCAAGCGGTACCTGGTGCAGCGCATGGCCGAGGCGTGCGGACAGAAGATGGTCCTCGTGGAGCTCAACGTTCTGGAGGCGCTGGCCCCCTAGCGACGGCATGAAACGCACCGCGATCGTCTCGGATATCCACTCCAACATCGAGGCGCTCGAGGCGGTCCTCGACGACATCCACGAGAACGAGTGCGAGGAGATCGTCTGCCTGGGCGACCTGCTGGGCTACGGCCCCAGCCCCCGGCAGGTGCTCAAGATCGCGATGGACCTCTTCGAGTTCACCCTGATGGGCAACCACGAGGAGGGCATCCTCTACCAGCCCGTGGGCTTCAACTGGAAGGCCGAGGCCTCCGCCTGGTGGACCAAGGACCAGCTCAAGTCGCCCCACTACCCCGCCCACGAAAACCGGAAGTACTGGACCTACCTCGAGCAGATGCCGCGCTTCGCCACCCACGGCGACGTGCTCTACGTCCACGCGTCGCCGATCGACCCGACGCGGGAATACGTGATGCCCGAGGCCTGCTACAACCCGGAGTTCATGACGGCGATCTTCAAGAAGATCAAGCGGGTGGCCTTCGGAGGCCACACCCACCTCCCGGGGATCTTCTTCGAGAACCGGCCCTTCCTCCAGCAGAACCGCATCGAGGGGCCCTACCCCGTCGTGAAGGGCAAGTTCTTCGTCAACGTCGGCTCGGTGGGCCAGCCGCGCGACGGCGACACCCGCTCCTGCTACGTCATCTTCGACGGCAAGACCGTCCTCTTCCGCCGGGTCGAGTACAACTACAAGAAGACCGCCCGGAAGATCCGGCGGATCAAGCGGCTTCCCAACGCCCTGGGGATGCGCCTCGCGCTGGGGCTCTGAAAGGAAGAGGATGGACGTCAAGAGCGTGATGGACGGGCGGAAATTCTCGCCCGAGAAGCTCGCCAAGGTCTCCCTGTTCGAGAGCGAGAAGATGTTCTGCGACGTCTACGCGGTCGCCCCCGGCCAGGAGCAGAAGCCCCACACCCACGAGGACTGCGACAAGATCTACTACGTGGTCGAGGGCTGCGGCCTCTTCAAGATCGGCGCCGAGGTCCGCGAGGTGGGGGAGAAGAACGTGGTCTACGTCCCCTCGGGCGTGGAGCACTCCCTCAAGAACGACAGCGGCGGCAACCTCACGCTGCTGGTGATGATGACCCCCCACCCCAACTACGTGGTCCGGAAGTTGTAGATTCCCCCCGAAATATTCGCCTCCCTGGCGTGTATCTATGGGTAAGTCATCCGGTTCACCCATGGATCGTTGGAGCGGAAGGAGCCCGGTCATGCGCAGTCTCGCCCTCATCCTCGCCCTCGCCCCCTGCCTCGCCTTCGCCCAGGACAAGAAGACCGACGTCAAGAAGAAGGAAAAGCCCGACGGCAAGGTCTGGATGGTGAAGCGCGGCGAGCTGCTCTGGGAGGAGAAGTTCGAGGGCGGCAGCTGGTCCAAGGAGTGGAACAAGTACAAGGGTAACTTCGTCGTCGAGGGCGACGCGGTCAAGTCGGCGGAGATCGCCGCGGACGGCCACCATCCCGCGATGTCCCGCAAGCTCGGCGGCGACAACAACATCGTCGTCCAGTTCTCCTTCAAGTCCGACGGCTCCCCCTGGATGGGCTTCGCGCTCGACGACAAGGAGCACGTGGCGCGGCTCATCCTCAACCCCGACCAGTTCAAGATCGTGAAGATGTCCGGCACCGGCCCGACCACCAAGGGAACGGACGTCGACTCGAAGCGGATGAAGCTGAACGATGGCGCCTGGCACACGGTGGTGTGGGAGGTCTTCGGCGACGAGATGATCGCCACCATCGACGACACCCAGATGGTGATCGGCAAGGCCGAGGGAATGACCCCGACCCGGTCGCGCTGCGAGCTGATCAACGGCGCGCAGTTCGCCTGGTGGAAGGACATCAAGGTCTGGAAGGCCGAGGCCGACGACAAGTGGCCCGCGAAGCGCGCCCAGCTGCTGACCGCGCTGAAGAAGAAGCCCTACTAGTCCTTTCCTTCGCCGGCCCCGCTCGACGCGGGGAACATCTTCAGCAGCCGTTCGTTGAGCCCCGGCAGGCCCGAGCGGCGCATCCGGTCCGCCTTCACCTGCAGCTGCTTCTCGAGCGCGTCCATCGTCTCGTCGACCGAGTCGACCACCTGGAGCAGCTCCAGGTCGGTCGTCCCGATGGCGCCCTCCTTCAGCAAGGACTTGCGCATCCAGTCGACCAGCCCCTCCCAGTACTTCCGTCCGTAGAGCAGCACCGGGAACGGATAGGTCTTCTCGGTCTGGATCAGGGTCAGCGCCTCGAACATCTCGTCCAGCGTACCGAAGCCTCCGGGCATGACGACGTAACCGACGGAGTGGCGGACGAACATCACCTTGCGCACGAAGAAGTATCTGAAGCGCAGGGAGAGGGTCTGGAAGGGGTTGGGCTTCTGCTCCAGGGGAAGCTCGATGTTGAGCCCCACCGAGACGCCGCCCTCCTCGTGCGCCCCCTTGTTCCCCGCCTCCATCACGCCGGGGCCTCCGCCGGTGATGACGCCGAAGCCCCGCTTGACCAGGCGGCGGGCCAGCTTCACCGTGTCCCGGTAGGCCGGATGGCCGGGGCCCATCCTCGCGCTGCCGAAGATCGAGATCGCCGGTCCCACGGCGTTCATCTCGTCGACGGAGCTGACGAACTCCCCCAGGATCCTCAGCACTCTCCAAGGCTCCGCGCTGTGAAAGTCGTCGACCAGCGGCTTGCGTCCTGCGATCTTCATCGCCCCGAAAGAGCGCAAGGACCGTGCCAAGGGGTCGGCGGGCCGTGAAAGGGGGGAAAGGCGCGGAAATCTCCGGGTTTACGCGGAATTAGACGCCGCAGGTGCCGTTGAAGCCGACGGTCACTTTTCCGTCATCGACGATCACCGGGACGACCCGCTTCCCCTTCGTGTGGCGGAGCAGTTCCTTGAGCTTGTCGCCGTCGGCCTGGACGTTCACGTACTGGAAGGGGACGCCGCGCCGGGCGAAATCGTCGCAGGCCGCCTTCGTGAACCCGCAGCCGTCCTTCCCGTAGATCACGACCGCCACGCTAGCCTCCGATGGCGTACATCGCCCGCTGGGGTTTCACGAACTTCGGGTCGTTGATCCCGTGCCCCGCCTCCTTCTTCACGACGGCGCCGCGGATCAGGTCCGCAAGCTCCGCATCGGAAGCGCCCGAGCGCATCGGGCCCTTGAGGTCGGTCTCCCAGGTCGAGAAGAGGCAGGTGCGCAGCTTCCCGTCCGGCGTCACGCGGATGCGGTCGCAGGCGAAGCAGAAGGGCTCGGAGACGCTGGCGATGATCCCGATGTCGCCGACGCCGTCGCGGAAGCGGAAGATCCGGGCGGGATCGCTGAGCGGGCCGTCGGCCACCAGGTCGAGCGGCCAGGCCGCGTGGATCTTCGCCAGGATCTCCTTCGCCGGGACCACCTGCTCGCGCGTCCAGGTGTTGTCGCCGTCGAGCGGCATGAACTCGATGTAGCGGATCTGCCAGGGCCGCGTGCGCGCCATCGCGGCGAAGTCGACGATCTCGTCGTCGTTCACGCCCCTCATGACGACCATGTTGATCTTGAGCGGCCGGAAGCCCGCGGCGTCGGCGGCCTCGATCCCCTCCCAGGTCTCGCGGAAGCCGTCGCGCCGGGCGATGTGGACGAACTTCTCGCCCCGGAGGGTGTCGAGGCTGATGTTGAGGCGCCGGAGCCCCGCCTCGCGGAGCGGCCGGGCCAGCTTCGAGAGCAGGATCCCGTTCGTGGTCATCGCCAGGTCCTTCACCCCCGGCGTCGAGGCGATGCGGCGGACGAGCTCCGGCAGGTCCCGCCGCGCGGTGGGCTCGCCGCCCGTGAGGCGGAAGTCGGTGATGCCCAGCGAGACGGCCACGACGACGATCCGTCCGAGCTCCTCGAAGCTGAGGATCTCCGGCTGCGGCATCCACTCGGGCTCCGCGGGCATGCAGTAGACGCAGCGGAGGTTGCAGCGGTCGGTGATCGAGAGCCGCAGGTTGGTGACGGCGCGGCCGTAACTATCGATGAGCACGCGGGCATTATGCTATATTCTCCCCACCGGTGACAGAGCTCTCCATCATCCTGCCGGCCATCAACGAGGCCGACAACCTCTCCAACCTCCTGCCCCGCCTGCACGAGGTCGCCAAGTCGATCGGCGCCTACGAGATCATCGTGGTCGACGGCGGCTCGACCGACGACACCGCCGCGCGGTCGACGATGCACGGGGCCAAGGTCCACTTCCAGAAGGAGCGGGGCTACGGCAAGGCGCTGAAGGAGGCCTTCGAGCTCGCCCAGGGGAAGTACATCGTCACGATGGACGCCGACTACTCCCACGACCCGTCCTTCATCCGCGACCTCTACGCCGCGCGCGACCGCGGCGGCGTCGTCATCGCCTCCCGTTACGTCGCGGGAGGATCCTCCGACGTGAGCGGGCTCCGCTCGGTGCTCAGCCGGATCCTCAACACGGTGTTCCGGCGCGTCCTTTCGATCCCGATCCACGACATGTCGAGCGGCTTCCGCCTCTACCGGCGCTCGGCGCTCCAGGAGATCACGATCACGCGGCGCAACTTCGACACGCTCGAGGAGATCCTGATCAAGCTGGTCGGCATGGGCCACGGCGTCGTCGAAGTGCCCTTCACCTACAAGGCGCGCGGCGCGGGCGTGTCCAAGGCGCGGGTCCTCAAGTTCGGGATCCAGCTGGCGAAGACGCTCCACTCGCTCTGGCAGCTGCGCAACGGCTGCGACTGGTGCGACTACGACCACCGCGCCTACGACAGCCCCCACTTCCTCCAGCGCTTCTGGCAGCGCAAGCGCCACGAGATCATCATGGGCTGGCACCGCCCCGGAGGCCGGGTGCTCGACATCGGCTGCGGCTCCAGCCGCATCCTCGAGAGCGTGCCCGGCATGATCGGGCTGGACGTCTCGATTCAGAAGCTGCGCTTCATGTTCCGCCGCGGCTGCCTGGCCCTGCGCGGCAGCGTCTACACCCTGCCTTTCCCCGACGCCGCCTTCGACGAGGTGATC
>JACQFK010000623.1 GCA_016200125.1 Planctomycetota bacterium | reverse complement strand
CGTGCTGGTCTGGCGGGTCGATCCGGAACTGGTCCACCTGCTCGACCCTCGCTGCGGGCGGATGACGCTCTCGAAGAGCGCCTTCCTGCGCCAGTGGGCGGGCTCGGCCATCTGGGCCGAGCACGAGTAAACAAAAAAACCCCCGTCCTTCCCGGACGGGGGTTTTCCCAGTTCCCCAGTTTTATTTCTTCTTCTCTTCCTTCTTGGCGGGGGCCGCCGCGCCCTTGGCCGCCGCCGCGGGAGCCGCCCCCTTGGCCGGGGCCGCCGCCGCGCCCTTGGCGCCCGCCGCAGCCGCCGGAGCTGCCGCGCCGGCCGCCGGAGCCGCGCCCGGCGCGCCCGGAGCCGCGGCGCCTTCGGCCGCCGCCTCTTCCTTCTTCAGGAGTTCCAAGCGTTCAGCGCGGGTCAGGACGTTGCGATGGCGCCGGAGGTTTCCGGCGGTGACGAGGCTTTTGTGGATCGACATAAGTGAGGGGAAGATACGAAATCGGGACCGCGGAATCAACCCAAAAAGAAAGGCCGCGAAGCCGCGTCCTCTCCTGGACCGCGGCTCCGCGGCCGGCCCAGCGATGGCGGTCGCCGGGAGGGTCCTGCGCCTAACGCTGCTTTTCCTCGAAGGCCGCCTGGGCGAAGGGCGTCTGGCCCTTGTAGCGGAACGTCTTCATCGCCGTCAGGGCGGCCTTGGCCGCTTCGGAGTTCAGGTCGCTGAAGGAGTCGACGTAGAGGGCCAGCCGGACGTCGGTCGGGGCCCGCTTGATCATGGCCTGCTCGAAGCCGCGGTGGCCCGCCCGCTCCAGCGCCTTCTTCAGCTCGGCGTCCTCGGCCAGCGCCGTGCCCTTCACGCGCTCGGAGGGGATGCTGGTCTTCCACTCGCCCAGGCGGATCGTGTACTCCTTCCGCGGCGGGGGCGGCGGAGCGGGCAGCGGCGCCGGGAGCGGCGCGGGCGTCACGATCTTCGCGGTCGGACGGACCGGGTCGGCGCTCCGCGTCTCCGCAGACGCGCTGCCCTTCCCCACGTGCAGGCCCACGGCGTAGGAGACGAACAGCAACCCCACGGCGACCATGCCGCCGAAGAGCGCCGTGTTGTAGGTCAGCCTGACAACGCGCTCGCCGGGGCCCTTGGAGGGCGCGGCGGGGACGGGCGTCGGATCGGCGGCGAGCACCGGCGTTTCCACGCGGGTCGTGGCCAGGGCGGGGATCGGCGTGGGATCGGGCTCGAGGACGAGCGTGGCGGAGGACATCCGGGCGGGCTCGGCCGCGGGCGCCGACTGGGTGGCGGCGGCGAGCTTGGCGGCCTTGTAGGCCGCGAGCCGCTCCTGCAGGGTCGCCTGCTGGGTTCCGTCCGATGACGCGGCGGCGGGGGCCTCGGAGCCGGCCGGGGAGGCGTCGTCCGCCCCGGCGGGGCGCGACGCGGACTTCAGAACTTCGTAAAGACTGCCACCCTTGCTTTTCATACTCCCTCTCTCTTCCTGGACGACCGGCCGATCTTCCCCCGGTGGACTGTGTGTTATAAAATATAACTCACAAACCGGCCCCTGTCCACCGCCTTCCGGAAAATAAGTGCCACCGTTCCAACGACGTTGGCCCGGGAGAATTCTGTTGCAGGCCGGGAGGAGGGCGCGCTATAATTCCGGGCGTCACGGTTTCTGAATCGAAGCGAGGTGCGTGCTTGATCCGCGTCAAAGTCCGGATGAACGAGAGTCTCGACCAGCTCCTCAAGCGTTTCAAGAAGGCCTGCGAGAAGGAAGGCCTGACGCGGGACATCAAGCGCACGGCGTTCTACGAGAAGCCCAGCGAGAAGCGCCGCCGCCAGGAGCGGCAGCTCATCCGCAAGATGCAGAAGGAAGCCAATCTCGGCCGGTAGCCGATCGGGTTCGGGAAGCCACGGAGACGGAGTCCTCAGGGCCGCAGCGACTTGACGACTTCATTTTCGTGGCTTTTTTTCTAGGGTAACGGACGCATGGACGCGGTCATCCAGACCGAGGGCCTCACCAAGGTCTACAAGGACTTCTGGGGCCGACCCAAGCACAAGGGTCTCGACAACCTCAACATCAGCATCGCCCCCGGCGAGGTCTTCGGCCTGATCGGCCCCAACGGCTCCGGCAAGACCACGACCTTCAAGCTCCTCCTCGGCCTCATCTTCCCCACCTCGGGAAAGGCCACGATCCTCGGCAAGCCGCCGACCGACGTCTCCGCCAAGGCGCGCGTCGGATTCCTCCCCGAGGAGTCCTACCTCTACCGCTGGCTCAACGCCGACGAGACGCTCGACTTCTTCGGGCGGCTCTTCAACCTCGACGCGCAGACGCGGAAGAAACGGGCCGACGAGCTCATCACCCGCTTCGGCCTCGCCCACGCCCGCAAGCGCCAGCTCCGCGAATACTCGAAGGGCATGACCCGCCGCGTCGGCTTCTGCCAGGCCCTCATCAACGACCCCGACGTCGTCATCCTGGACGAGCCCACCAGCGGCCTCGACCCGATCTCGTCGCGGCAGATCAAGGACCTCATCCTCGAGCTCAAGCAGCGCGGCAAGACCGTGCTCCTCTCGAGCCATCTCCTCGCCGACGTGCAGGACGTCTGCGACAGCATCGCCATCCTCCACCAGGGACAGACCAAGGTGAACGGCCGCGTGAAGGACATCCTGGTGAGACGCGACTCCGTCTCGCTCACCTTCAAGGACCTGTCGGACGCGACGCGGAAGAAGATCGAGGACCTCGCGAAGGCCGAGGGCGCCCAGCTCACCCACGCGGAGAACACCGTCGAGACCCTCGAGGACGTCTTTCTGCGCGCGGTCCAGGAGAGCGGGGACGGGCTGAAGTACGACAAGCCCGCCTCTCCCGAGAAGAAGCCATGAAGCCGCTCGCGCGGATCTGGGCCATCGCCCACATGACGCTCATCGAGGCGAGGCGCCGCAAGGTCTTCGCGATCCTCCTCCTCTTCGCCGTCGCGCTCCTGAGCTCCGTCCTCTTCTTCCCCTCCGTCGAGATGGACTCGCGCCTCCGCCTGATCGAGGTCTGGTCCCTGCGCGCCTCCGCCCTCTTCACCGCGATCGTCGGCCTCTTCCTCGCGGGCTTCGCGCTCCCCACCGACTTCGAGCAGAAGCGCATCTACCTGATCGTCACCAAGCCCGTGTCCAAGTCCCTCGTCTTCCTCGGCCGCTACCTGGGCTACGTCCTCCTCCTGGCCCTCTTCATCGGGTCGATGGGCCTGATCACGGTCGCCTTCCTCCGGACGGTCCAGGGGATCTCGGGAAAGGAGAAGTTTCCGCCCCTCGTCGCCTATCCGCGCGCCGAGGCTCGGACCTTCGCGTTTCCGGGCGGTGAGGAGGTCATGATCGGAGGCGTAAAGACCGGCGCCGTCGGGTTCGGACCCGACAAGTCCCTGATCTGGTTCTTCGGCGGCCTGAGCCGGTCGAATTTCGGCGAGACCGTGAGGGTCCAGACGCGGCTGGTGTTCGGCGCGAAAGAGGATCCCTACCGTTCCTCGGGCGCCGTGCGCGTCCGCCTGCGGAACAGCGCCGGCCGGACCTTCGACCTCAAGGACCAGCTCCAGATGAACACCAACGAGGAAGGCAAGTTCAGCTTCCCCACCGAGCTGATCGGCGACGACGGGAAGCTTGCGATCGAGTTCCGCTGCGGCGACACCGACGGCATCATCGCCGGCGCGGACGACTGGCTGCTGCTCTACGAGAAGTCGATCCCCTTCGAGTTCGCCTTCGCCCGCGGCCTCGTGCTGGTCCTCCTCCAGTCGATGGTGGTGCTCTCCCTCACGCTCGCGGCCTCCACCTTCCTCTCCGCGCCGCTCAGCATCCTCCTGGGCATCCTCCTCTACCTCGTGGGCTCGATCTACGGCTACATCCGCGACGGCACCCGCGAGATCGACAACTCGCTCGCCGAGATCACCCTGTCGAAGGACAAGAAGCCGAGGACCCCTGAGAACCTGCCGGTCGGGCTCCTCTGGTTCTCCAACAAGATGTCCAAGGGGGTCCTCGCCGTGGTGCCGGACTTCGCCCATTTCGACTTCTCGGTCTGGCTCCTCAAGGACCACGTCGTCTCCTGGAAGGAGCTCGCCGCGGCGGGCGTCAAGGCGCTGCCGCCGATCCTCGTCCTCCTGGTGCTGGGGACGGTCCTGATGGTGTTCAAGGATTTCGACCGATGACGAAGCAGCGCTGCGCCCTCCTGGGGATCATCCTCGTCCTGCTGGTCGTCGTCCAGCACTTCGGCCTCGAGCGCGAGCCGGAGACGCTGACCGAGGCGCCGATGAAGCGGGTGGCCGGGCTGCCGGCCAGCGAAGTGCTGCCCACCTACGTGGCCTCGCTCTTCTTCGGCGCCTTCCGCGCGCTCGCCGTCGACATCCTCTGGATCCAGCTCCGCAAGGTGAAGGAGGAGAAGCGCTGGTACGAGATGAAGGAGGTGATGGAATTCATCTCCTACGTCCAGCCGCGCAATCCG
>JACQFK010000622.1 GCA_016200125.1 Planctomycetota bacterium | reverse complement strand
TGGCGTCGGGCGCGTCCAGCACCTTGCCGTCGCGGTTGCCGAGCATGTTGTAGCCTTCCCAGGACAGCACCTTCAGGTTGCGCGCGACGAACATCGGCGCGAGCGTCGTCTTCATGAGCGTCTCGCCGGTCTTCCCGTCGCGGCCCACGTGGGGCACGCCGTGGCGCCGGGCCAGCTCGTCCATCGCGGGGAAGCTGGAGCCGATGCAGGTGGTGAAGTTGACGTAGGGCGCGCCCGACTCGACCGCCGCCAGCGCGTAGAGCACGCTCGCGGGAAAGAGGTCCCGCCGGTCGGCCTCGAGCAGCGCGAGGAAGGACTCGACGTAGTGGAACTCGCGCGGCGGCACGAAGTGCGGCTCCGCCGAGGTCAGGTGGACGACGATGAGCTGGTCGAGCTGGTGGGCGGCGCGGAACTCGGCCAGGTCCTTCTTGATCCGGTCGACCATGCCCCGGAGCGAGCCCTTCTGGGCCGCGGCGTCGGGGGCGATGGAGGCCACGCCGGCCCCGCTGTTGAGCGTGACGCCGGGGCGGAGGTTCTTCGAGTGCTTCTGGAGCGCGGGCCGGACGGCCTCCAGGATCTGCGGCGTGATCACGCCGTTGTCGCGGGCGAACTCCTCGGCGGCGGCGACCCAGTCGACGTTGCGGATCTCGTGCCCGCCAAAGACCATCTCGTCGAAGCGGACGAGGCCCAGCTCCCGGAAGTCCGACAGCTCCGTGACGAGCCCGGAGCTGGGGATGACGCCGGCCTTGAGCGCCTCGGCGCCCGTGACGGCGCAGGTGGCCACGCTGCCGCAGGCCCCGACGATCCAGATGCCTACTTTACGGTCCATGGTGTCTCGCTCCGCTGTTCCCTGAAGCCTAATAGCCCAACCCAACCCGATTCTGACCGATTACTTCATGTTTCTCAAAAGCACGTCGCAGGTCACCAGCACGTAGCCCGTGACCAGCACGGGGTCCCCCTCGAACCAGCCGGGATTGTCGTTCATCCAGAGCTTGTTCTCCTTGACCGACTTCACCAGCTGCTCGCCCAGCTCCCGGGGCCAGTCGTGCTTCTTCCCGTCGAAGGTCTCGAAGGGGTTCTCCCCGTAGGCCTCCAGGCCGCGGGACATCACCAGGTAGTAATGATACAACCCGCGCAGGTGGTGGCGTTGGACCTGGTCGAAGGCGAAACCGGGGTGGACCTCCATGGAGTAGTTCTTGCGGACCCAGTCGATCGCCGACTTCACCTCGGGGGAATCCTTCTTGAGGCCGGCGTAGATGTAGGTCTTGAGGCCGTCGTAAGTCATCGCGCCGTAGCCCTGGATGACCTCCTTGTCGGCGACCTTCCGGATGCCCGCCTTCTGGGCGGCCGGATCGGCGATGGGGGCGTAGAAGAGGCTGCCGTCGTCACCCACCGAAAGGCCCTTGGCCTTGAGCGCCGCCACGAACTCGGGATCGGTGTTGGTTTCGCTGTTGTTCTGGCACTTGCGGACGAACTTGACCACGAGCTTCCAGAACTCGTCGTCCTGCGGCAGGCCGGACTGCTTGAGGCCCTCGGCGGCGAAGCCGGTCGTGGACAGGTTGGCGACGCCCTTCTTGCCGCCGGGCGACTCGTCGCCGTAGCCCATCCCGCCCGGATCCTTCCCTTCCTTGAGCTGGTTGTTCTTCAGGTAGGCCTGGGCGCCGCGGATGGCGTTGGCGACCTTGTCCGTGCGCTCGACGGAGGCGAAGGCCATGAGCGCGATGCCGGTCGCGTAGGTCTTCATGAAGGTTCCGGTCGGCCCTTCGCCGATCGAGCCGTCGGTGTTCACCTTCGAGAGCAGGTAGGCGATCGACTTGTCCACGACGGGCTTGTACTTCCCCTTGAGCTTGCCCGGCGCGCCGCCGAGGGCCGCCGTGATCAGCCCGGTGAAGGCGGGGCTCGGGACGGCCTTGTCGCCGGCGCCCTGCTTCCACGCGCCGGAGGCATCCTGCTGGCCCGCGAGCCAGTCGGCGGCGCCTTCGTAGGTCGCGGTCACCTTCTTGGCCACGTCGTCCTGGGGCGCGGCGAAGCCGGCGCTTCCGCCGAGGGCGAGGACGAGGGTCGACATCAGGACGGCCAGGGTCTTCATGGTTCTCTCCCGAAATACCTGCGAATCACCGGATCATAACGCGGATGCCAGGGCGCGCCGTCCGAAACCGCGGAGCGGAGCGCGACGGAGGGATCGGAGGACGAGGCGGCGGCGGCGATCCCCTGCTCCACGGCCTTCTGCCGCTCCAGCTTCGCCTGGGCCACGGCCGCGGGCGGCGCGTGGACCCTGCGCCCCAGCCTCGCGAGCTCCGCGGAGATCGCGGAGGCGCTGGAGGTCGCCTGGTCCAGCAGGGCCTGGGTGGGCGCGGCCGCGCCCCCGGCGCCGTCGAGCAGCTTCGCGGCGAGCTTGCGGCGCAGGTCCTCGAGCAGGGCCAGCGCCTCCTCGGGACGGCCCTGCTTGAGGGCCTCCGCCGCCTCCTGGAACTGCACGTCGACGTTCGCGAGCGCTTCGAGCTTCGCGGCTTCGGCGGCGGTCGCGGCTTCGAATGCGGGATCGCCCTTCGCGCCGGAGCGGCCGGGGGACGGGATCGTGAAGAGGACGGCCAGCAGGACCAGGCTGCCGGCCAGCAGCTTCCCTTCGCGGGGGACGCGGCGCGGCGGCATCGCGGCCCGGCTGAGCGCGCCCGTGGCGTCGGCCAGCAGGACCGTGCCCATCGCGCCGGACGATTCAAGCGCGCTGGAGAGGCGCTCGTCGAGCCCGAGGAGGCGGGCGGGGTGGATCGCGCAGTCGCGGATCGAGAAGGCGCGGGCCCATTCTCGGATCGCCACGGCGGCGGGAACGGCGGCCAGCGCTCCCGCGGCGGCGGCCGCCGGGAGCGCGACGCCGGCCAGCTTGAAGATCAGGAGGGCGAGGCAGGCCGCCACGGAGGCGTAGAAGGCCCAGCGGGGGCCGGCCTCCGCGACGCGCGCGCCGCGGATCCGGCGCCGGTGGGCCGCCAGCTTGTGGAGCAGGT
>JACQFK010000613.1 GCA_016200125.1 Planctomycetota bacterium | reverse complement strand
GGATGAGCACGGCAAGTCTCATGGCGGAGTGGATTATGTCACAGGTCACAAAACAACCGGTTTATTTTGTGACCGTCGAAGGCGCGGGGCGGAGGATCGGGAGCGGAGGGGCGGCCTGGGGGACGCCGCGCGGAAAGTCCTCCCCCACCAGCGCCGCCACGGTCGCGGCGACTTGGGACTGCATGAAGGGCTCGTGCTCGCTCCAGACTCCGAGCGGAGGGATCTGCGGGCCGAGGGCGGCCACCCAGATGTAGCCGGCCCCGGGGGTCTTGTTGTTGTGGCTCCGCCACTCCTCCGGCGTGTCCCCCCGGCCGTGGTCGCAGGTGATGAGGAGCGAGGTCTTCCCGCGATACTCCGGCATCGATTGCAGCGCCTCCCAGAGCACCCGCAGCCAGCGGTCCACGCGATTGATCGATTCCAGGTAGTTGTCGTAGGAGCCCGTGTGGGACCACTCGTCCGTATCCCCGAAGGCGAAGTAGAACACGCGCGGCTTCTTCTCGCGCAGGTACTCCATCCCGGCGTGGAAGACGAACTCGTCGAACACCGACCCCTCCCAGGGCGGCGAATCGCCGGCGCTGAGCCTCCTCAGGAGCGACGGATGCGGGCCCGCCTCCCCGGTCTCCACGGGGAACCCGCAGCGCTCGCGGTTCAGGATCGAGGGGAACACGTCCCAGGAGCAGTAGGCCGCGACGGACTCCCGGAAGCCGGGCCGACCCTGGAGCCACTCCAGGACCGTGAGGTCCGGATTCGGAATCTTCTTGTTGCTGCTGATCGTCTCCGACGCGAAGCCGCTCAGCAGCTCGTGGTAGCCCGGGTAGGAGATCTTGTAGCGGTTCGTGACGAGGATCTGGCTGCCCACGTCGACGTTCCCCAGCAGCTGGCCCTGGGCCGCAATGGTGCCCCAGAAGAACGGCATGAGGATCCGCCGCCGCTCCTCGGCCGACGGACGCCAGAACTCCTTCTTGATCAGGGCCGTCCCGCCCGTCTCCTTCGTGTCCTCGACGAGCCTCAGATCCGCGCCGCCGAAGACCTCCTGCCAGCGGGTGCCGTCGATGGTGACCACGATCACGCTGTGGCCGCGCTCCGCGGCACAACCCACGGCGAACAGGGCCAGGGCAGCGGCGAGCCGCCTCACCGGCCCTCGATCCCGAGGACGTTGCCGTCCGGATCCTCGAACGAGAGGCAGCGGACGCCCGGGCAGGGGGAGAACGGCTCGGTGAGCCCGGGGACCTCGCGCAGCTTGAGCGAGCGGTGGGCCGCGTCGAAGTCGTCGACCTTGAAGCCGACCGACGAGGGATCCTTCAGCCGCCCCCCTTCCCGCCCCCCGTGGAGGCAGAGGGAGACGCCCTTGGTCTCGAGCTCCACCCAGCCCGGCTCCTTGTGGCGGGCGGCGAGGCCGAGGGTGTCGGAGTACCAGCGGGCCGACCGCTCGGTGTCCCGTACATAGAGGATCACGCGCTCGATGACCGACAGGCGGACCGCCGACGACTTGGGCGCCGAGTTCTTGCGTGCCATGCCCCCTCCTCTACGGTTTCTCATTCTTGAACAGAACCGTGGTATCTCCGATCGAGATGAGATCTCCGTCAAAAAGCGGGCGATCCTTCACGACCTTCTCGCCGTTGACGAAGGTGCCGTTGTGGCTCTGGAGGTCCTCCAGGATGAACTTCCCGGCCCACTTGCGGATCTGGCAGTGCTTGCGCGAGCAGTTCTGGTCGATGGGGACCGAGATGTCGGCCTCGGCGCTCCGACCGATCACCGTGACCTCGTTGATGAGCGAGACGACCCTCGCGGGCTGTCCCGGCGGCGTGCAGCGGACAAAGGCCATGACGATGGAATATCAGACGACCGGCCCGTCGATCAAGCATTAAGCGTTCTGCGAAGGCGGACGCAGGGGTTTGCTTGACGGGTCCGTCCCCTATATATAGGATTCACAGGTCCTTGGGGAGAACATCCATGAAGAAGGCGCTTCTGGCGCTCGTCGCCCTGGTCGCCACGACGGCCGTGGCGGAAGCCCAGGTCAAGAACCGCTGGCGGCTCCAGTGGTCCAACGAGAAGCCCCAGATCTACACCTACCGCACCCCCAACGACCACTACGAGAACTACTGGTTCTTCACCTACACGCTGGAGAACACCTCGGACGAGATCATCCCGCTCATCACCAACGTGCTGCTCTACACCGAGTCGGGCAAGGAGCTGCAGAACGACTTCCGAAAGGTCGACTCCCCCGTCATCAAGGAGGAGCGCGACAACCCCAAGAAGGCCGAGGCCCTGAAGTTCGGCCGCTTCTACGCGAACATCATCGACCCCGAGGCGGAGTACAAGATCATCGAGTACCACGCCAAGATCGGCAACCGCTCGGACGGCATCGTCCGCGAGTCGATCGAGGCCTTCAAGAAGGGCTTCACCGAGGATCCGCCCCTGCAGTTCCGCGACATGATGGAGCGCGGCAAGTGGAAAAAGGGCGACCGGATCTACCTCAACCCGCGCGAGATCCGCGACCAGCGCTTCATCCAGCCCGGCCAGCGGATCCACGGCATCGCGATCTTCAAGAACGTCGACCCCCGCGCCCACGCCTACGAGATCCATGTTGCGGGCCTGGTCGACATCGTCAAGATCACCGCGGTGACCGAGGACGAGTGGAAGATGGAGTACGAGCCCCAGACGCTCAAGATCCGCTACGAGCGCCAGGGCGACCCCTTCGAGATCGAGCGCGACGTCCTCTACCGCATGGCGAAGAAGGAATACGTCATCAAGAAGATCGGCCCGATCGCGTCCAAGGACACGATCGACCGCCTCGTCAACGGCCTGGCCGACACGCTCAAGAAGGAGCTTGAGTGGAATGAGAAGGAGGTCAAGCCCGAGGACGTCCAGAAGGCCCGTGCGAAAGACGGCATCGAACCGCTCGACACCCGCGTGATGGCCATGGTCTTCAAGCTGGCGACCGAGAAGGACTTCGGTTACGACCCCACGAAGTACGTCCTGGAGAACGAGCGCGCCGTCTGGCGCATCCACGAGTGGTGGATCACCAACCGCTCGAAGCTCGTCTTCAACGAGGTCACCAACCGCTTCGAGATCAATGACGACCCCCTGCCGGGGACGGTGATCGAAAAGTAAGAACCCACGATCAAGAATCGAGAATCAAGAAGGGGCGGCCTGAGGGCCGCCCTTTTTGTTACCCCTGCTTCGGGGGCCAATGATGTCCCCGGAGCACCGTGTCCCGCATGATCTCCCAGACCCAGCGCTTCCACTCCCGGCGCATCGCCGCGTCGTGGCCGGCGTAGGCGAGGAAGAAGCGGAGCCGGTCGGTCCGCGTGAGCGGTTCCGCGACGGCGGCGTTGAGCTGGGCGAGGTTCCAGGCCCGGTCCTCGGGCGGCACCTCGCGGACGAAGTCGACGCGGTCGAGATCGATCACGAACAGGTCGTCCCCGCGCACGAGGATGTTGTTCGCCTTGAGATCGCGGTGATAGACGCCGCGCAGGTGCAGGCGGCGCACCAGCCTCGCGAGGCGGAAGAGCAGGTCGCGGGAGACGCCGTGGGCCTTGAGGTGATCCCAGAGCGGCAGCGCCCCCTCGATCCACTCCCCCACCACGCGGTCGCCCAGGACGGCGTGGAGCCGCGGCGTCGGGATGCCCCGGATCTCGAGACCGTAGGCGTTCTCCCAGGCGGGCCGCGCGCCTTCCTTCACGAAGGTCCGGGCGTCGGCGAGCCAGAGGCGCCGGTTGGGGCGCTCCTTCACCATGCGGAGCGGCGGCGCCGAGAGGGCCTTCCGGGCGGTTTCCTCGGTGGTCGGCCGCCTGAGGATCAAGTCTCCCACCACCTCGAAGCTGGACCCCGTCTTCCAGACCCGCGACTGGCGGTCGGCATAATAGCGT
>JACQFK010000612.1 GCA_016200125.1 Planctomycetota bacterium | reverse complement strand
CTTCATGATCACGTCCTTCTTCACCGGGTCCTTGATGTCGCCCTTGAAGACGCCCGTGATCGGATGCTGGACGTCCTTCTCGGTCTGCGCGACCAGAAGGACGGCGGCGAGGAGCAGCTGCATAGATCCCGTTCTCCCGAGCTAGAGCCTATACCGCGAGACGGCTCGCTTTCAATAAGAGGATTCGCGGAAGTGGCTGCCCCGATATCTTACGCGGGGGGAGGCTAAAGAGTTTAGCCCCCGGGTCTACTTCTTGGCGGCCTTGGGGGCGGGTTTGGGCGCGGCAGGCTTTTCGTAGAGTCCGAAAACGCGTACGGTGCCGCCGTTGGAGACGTATTCGCCCCGCTTGGAGCTCCGGCCGTTGCCGCCGGGGCCGATCGGGGTGAAGGAGACCCCCGCCACCGTCATGCCGTCGGGACGGAGATCGATCTCGTAGAGACTCTGGCCGGCCAGCGCGTGGAAGGGCTCGGATTCGCCGGGCTTCCAGAACCAGATCGCGCCCGAACTCTGGCCCTCGGCGCAGCCGACGATCGTGCCGTCGGCCATGAACCGCAGCGCCGTGATGCCGCCGTCGATCTTCTCGTCCTTGGCCCGCAGCGTCGTCGTCGCCTTGCCCGACTCCCAGTTGAAGACGATCCCCGCGGGCGCTCCGGGGCAGAAGGTGTTGCTCTTGGCCTCGCGCAGGCCCGAGGCGGCGAGGCGTTTCCCTTCCCCGTCGAAGGCCAACGCGCGCACGCCGCCGACGTCGCAGAGGAACTCCGCGTTGCGCGTCACCAGAGCCTCGGCATCGAGCGTGTGGACCCGCTTCCCGGTCGCCACCCCCCAGTGGAGGATCTTGCCGTCGTAGTCGCCCGTCGCGAGCGACGCGCCGTCGGGATGGAAGGCGGCGCTGTAGACGTCGCGCGCGTGGCCTTTGAGCTCGCGCGCGAGCTTGCCGTCCTTCGTCGACCAGAGCCGCACGACGCCGTCGCGGGCGCCGGTCGCCAGCAGCTCGCCGTCGGGGCTCAGCGCCATCGCCTTGAGCCAGCCCGGGTGGGCGCCGTCGATCCTCCAGAGCTCCTTCGACTCGACGAGGTCCCAGGCCTTCACGTTGCCCTGGTAGTCCGCGGAGTAGAGCCGATCGGAGGGGCCGGGGATGATCGCGGAGATCCAGGTGACGTGGGTGCCGATCAGCGACCGCTCGCCGGTCTCGAGGACCCAGCGCTGGATCTTGCCGTCGAAGCCGCCCGCCAGGACGGCCTCGCCGCAGGGCGTGAACTTGCAGGTCGTGAGGATGCGGTCGTGCTTGAACGACTTGGTCTCCCAGGCCTGGGTGGGGTCGGCGAGGCTGCTCACGCCAGCACCTCCTGCATCGGGCCCATGTCGTCGCGGGCGATGGCGAGCGCCTGGCCGTTGTGCTTGTAGACCGTGGTCTCCGGATTGATCCCGACCGCGCGGTAGACGGTGTGGAACAGGTGGCCCACGTCGAAGGGCGACTCGTCGACGTAGGACCCGTCGGGCGAGGTCTTCCCCACGACGACGCCCTTCTTGATGCCGGCACCGGCGAGGGCGAGCGACCAGGCCTGGGGCCAGTGGTCGCGGCCCCAGCGCTGGTTGATCTTGGGCGTGCGGCCGAACTCGCTCATCAGGATCACGACGACGCTCTCGAGCATGCCGCGCGTGTCGAGGTCGTCGATCAGCGCCGCGAAGGGCTTGTCGATCTGCGGCATCAGCTCCTGGTGCATCGCGAAGTTGTCGGCGTGGGTGTCCCAGTGGTAGGAGGTCACCTGGGTGTAAAGCACGCCCGCCTCGAGCAGGCGGCGCGCCTGGAGGAGGTGGCGGCCGAGCGGATGGCTGCCGTAGCGTTCGCGCTCGGAGCGCGTGACCGTGCCCTCGTCGAAGAGCTCCTTGCGCTTCATCAGCTTGAGCGCGGAGTCGTAGCAGCCTTCCCAGGCGTCGACCTCGGCCTCGCCGCGGCCCGCCTTGTAGCGCGCGTCGGCGGCGCGGCGCAGCTCCTGCCGCGCCTGTTCCATCTCCGCGTCGACGCCGCTCGTGATGTGGGCGGGCGGACGGCCGTCGCCGAGCGCGAGGGCGCCGTAACGGCCGCCGAGAAAGCCCGCGTGCTGGGCGACAAAGCCCGAGGAGCCCGGCTTGATCCAGACGTAGGGCGGCAGGCCGCTCTCCCCCTTGTCCATGAGCTTCGCGATCGCGGAGCCCAGATAGGGGTAGTCGACGCCGCGGTTGACGGGATCGCCCCGGTGCATGCGGCCCACGCCGATCGAGTGGCTGTCGTCCTTGGTCACCATGCTGCGCACGACGGCGAGCTTGTGCATCCGCTTCGCCGAGTGCGGGAGGAGCTCGCTCACGTGGACGCCCGGGACGGAGGTCGGGATGGCCCGGAAGGGGCCGCCGTGGTCCGTGCCCGGCTTGGGATCCCAGCTCTCGAGCTGGCTCATGCCTCCGTCGAGCCAGATCATGAGCACCTGGCGCTGCTTCGACTTGAGCGCGTGCGCGACGTTTGGGGCGAGCAGGCCGCCGGCCGCCCCCGCGAGCAGGCCCAGCATCTGCCGCCGCGACATCGAGTGGTCGTGACCGCCGCAGGCATAGCTCATCAGTGGTTCATCCTGAACTCGGTGGACGCGACGAGCGCCCAGGCGAGCTCGCCCAGGGCCGCGTCGCGCTGCTTCCCGTTCCGCTCCAGGTAGGACGCGACTTCCTTCCGCTCGGCCGCGTCCGGCATCCGGGTGAGCACGCTGATGTAGAGCTCCTCCGCGACGGCGTCGCCGGAGAGCTTCGAGAGGCGCGCGACGAGGTTGTCGTCGGCCGGCTTGAGCCAGCCGAGCACCAGCTTGTCGTTCATCAGGAAGATCGCCTGGGTCATCGAGGGCTGGAAGCCGATCTCGGGCTCGCCTTCCGCGTTGCCGAAGACCGAGGCGAAAAGCTTGAGGATGTCGGGCAGCGACGAGGGCGGCGTCGCGCTCTTTCCGCTCAGGTAATCCTTGGTCGTGAACTTCGAGCCCTCGGGGATGGGGCCCTTCAGGAGGCGGTCGAGGACGCCGGTGGCCGACATCGTCGCCCAAGCCATCTGCTCGGCGGAGAGCGGCTTGAGGGGCGTCCGGGCGTAGTGGGGGCCCGTGACGATCCTGCGGACCAGGCGCCGCACGTCGAAGCCGCTCTCGATGAACTCGGCCGTCAGCGAGTCCAGGAGCTCCGGGTCGGAGGGAGGGTTGGCCTTGTGATCGAGATCGAGCGGGTGGATGATCCCCTTGCCCATGAAGATGAACCAGAAGCGGTTCACGCTGTTGCGGGCGAACTGCGGATGGCGCACGAGGGCGTCGGCGAGCATCTCGCGGGGGCGGAACTTGGGCAGGCCCGGCTTCTCGTACTCCTTGCCCTTCTCGAACTTCGGGACCTCGATCTCCTCGCCGCCCGGAAGGACGGGGCCCGTCAGGTGCTTCTTGCCGGGGCTGAAGACCGAGGCGAACTCGACCTTGCCCGTGGCGGCGGTCTCGGCGAG
>JACQFK010000611.1 GCA_016200125.1 Planctomycetota bacterium | reverse complement strand
TAGAGCGCATCGCACACCGCCATCGTCCGCTTGTTGTGGGTGATCACGATGAACTGGGTATCGGACGAGTACTCCTTCACCACGCCCGCGTAGCGCTCGACGTTCTTCTCGTCCAGCGCCGCATCCGCCTCGTCGAGGAGGCAGAAGGGGCTCGGGTTCGCCTTGAAGAGCGCCATCACGAGCGCGATCGCCGTGAGCGACCGCTCGCCGCCCGACAGCAGGGAGATCGACGTCAACTCCTTCCCGGGCGGCCGCGCCATGATCTCGAGCCCCTGCTCCATCGCGTCGACGTTCTCGGCGTTCTCCAGGATGATGTCCGCCTTGCCGCCGCCGAAGATCTTCCGGAAGATCGTCCCGAACTGCTCCTTCACGAAATCGAAGGTCTTCTCGAAGAGCTCGCGGGACTCCTTGTTGAGGTCGCGGATCAGCTCCTCGAGCTGGTTCTTCGATTTGTTCAGGTCCTCCAGCTGCGCGAGCATGAACTTCTCGCGCTCCTCAAGCTCGTTGAGCTGGTCGAGGGCCACGACGTTCACCGCGCCGAAGCCCGAGATCTTGGCCCGGAGCTCGTCCACCTCGCGGCCCAGTCCGGCCGGATCCGCCACGTCCTCGGCGGGCGTCTCCGTCGCGGTCTGCGGCAGGTCGATCTCCAGCTCCTCTCGCGCCCGCTGGGACAGGTTCTCGCCCTTGACCCGGAGCCCCTCCTCCTCGACGCGCAGCCGGTTGAGCTCCTCCTCGCAGGGGACCAGGTCGCCCTCGACCCGCGCCTTCTCGCCGCGGGCCGCGTCGCAGTCCGCCGCGAGGGACTCGCGGGCGCGGGAGGCCTCCTCGACCTTCGCCCGGGCCTCGTCCAGCTTCCCGCCGAGCGCCGCGCGCTCCTCCGCGTGTTTCTTCATCTCGCCGAGCGCCGCTTCGTGCCGGCCGGCGATCTCGCCCGCGAGCGCCGAGACGCGGTCGAGCGACGTCTCCGCCTCGACCCGGTTCGCCTCGAGCATCTCGCGCCGCTTCTCCACCGACAGGCGCTGCTCGCTCGCCTTCGCGCACTCGACCCTCGCCTGCGTGAGCGCGTTCTGGAGCTCGGCCTTGCCGCTCTCGTACCTCTCGAGCGTGCCGGCCAGCGCCAGGATCTCCTCCGCCACCTGAGTCTTCAGCCAGGACAGCTGGGCCAGCAGCGTCTCGAGCGACGCGCCGCGGTCCGCCACCGCCCGGGACTGCCGTCCCATCGCCTCGATCTCGCCCGCGATCTGGTCCCGCTCGCCCGACAGGTACTGCTCGCGCATCGCGAGCTGCTCGATCTGCGTCGAGGTCTCCCCGAGGACGATGTTCTTGTCGTAGACGTCGTGCCGCAGCTTCTCGATCTTCTCCTCGCCCGCCTTGATCAGCTGGGTCACCTCGGCGAAGCGGCCTTCCTTTTGGGCCAGCAGACCCAGGTAGTGCTCGATCTCGTCCTCGAGCCGGCGCAGCTCGACCTTGCGGGAGATGAGGCCCTGTACGGCGCGCGCGCCGCCCGTAGTCAGCAGCCCGGGGTGGTCGAAGTAGTCGCCGTCGGGGGTGACGAGGGGCCATTCCGTGAGCCCCTGGGCGCGGACCAGCCGCGCGGTCCCGCGATCCTCGACCACGAGGGTGTGGCCCAGCAGGGCCTCCACCATGGGCCGGAACCGCTCCTCGCAGCGGACGAGCGCCGCGGCGCGGCCCAGGACTCCGCCCGCCAGCAGCTCCACGTCCGAGAAATAGCCGTTGCGGCATTCGTCGAGCGCGATCACGATCGTGCGCCCGAGGTTGCGCTCCCGGATGAAGGCCACGGCCTTCTCGGCGTTCTCCGAGGTGTCGCAGACCACGGCGCCGGCGCGGTCGCCCAGCGCCCCCTCCACCGCGGGGACGGACTCGGCGGCGACCTCGAGGTGGTCGGCCACGGTCCCGAGCACGCCGTCCATCTTCTCGCGGAGCAGGGTCCGGGCCCCCGCCTCCAGGCCCTCGAAGTGCGCCTCCAGGTCGCGCAGCGTCTCCCGCCGCGCCACCCGGTGGTCCTTGCCTTCCCGCAGCTGCAGGAGCTCGCGCTCCAGCTGGCTCCGCTCCTCCCGCAGCCCGGCCTGCACGACATCCTCGGCCTTCTTGGCGGCGATCAGCGACGCGATCTCCTGCTCCAGGGCGCTCTTGGTCTCGCGGACGCCCCCGACCTTCGAACGGAGCTCGCCCAGCTCGGCTTCCAGCCGCAGATCCTGGGCCCGCATCGACTCGACGCGGGCCGAGAGGTCGGCGAGCTCCTTCTGAAGCCGCGCCTGCTCGTTGCGGAACTGCGTCTCCTTGTGGGCCAGCTCCACGGCCTCGGCCTTCTTCGCTTCGTGCTCCGAGGACGCCCGGGCGCATTCGCGGGCCGCCTCGTCCAGCCGGCGCCGGACTTCCTCCTGCTCCGCGTTCCGGACCCGGACCGTCTCGTCGAGCTCGGCCAGCTTGGCCGACTCGATCCCGAGCTGGGCGGCGATTTCCGCGACCTTGGCCTCGAAGGACGCCCGGTCGGCCTCGGCCCGCCCGCGCTCGTCCTCCAGCTCCCGGCAGCGGCTCTCCGCGGCCGCGATCGAGCGATCGAGGTACGACGACTGCGACTCCAGCCCCGCCAGCGCGGAGGCGAGATCGGCGTGGCGCCCGGCCTCGCCCTCCAGCCGCTTCTGGGCCTCGTCCAGCGCCCGGATCCGGGATTCGAGCTCGGCTCGCAGCGATCCGCGGCGCTCGTCCGCGGCCCGCAGCCGGTCCGCGACTTCGGTTCCGCGCGCGGCCAGCGACCGGTGCTCGTGCAGCGCCAGCCGGAGCCGCTTGCCCTTCAGCTCCTCGGAGAGCTCCTTGTAGCGGGAGGCGCGGCCCGCCTGGGCCCGCACCGACCGGAGCTGCTTCTGCACCTCGTGGACGACGTCCTGGATCCGCAGGAGGTCGGCCGCGACCTTCTCGAGCCGGTTCTCGGTCTCGCGCTTCTTGGCGCGGTACTTGGAGATGCCGGCCGCCTCGTCGAACACCAACCGCCGCTCGTGCGGATTCGAGAGCACGAGCTTGTCGATCTTGCCCTGCTCGATGACGGAGTAGTTGTCGGTCCCGATCCCCGTGCCGTAGAGGAGCTCGCGGATGTCCTTCAGGCGGCAGGGCGCCTTGTTGATGTAGTACTCGCCCTCGCCGGTGCTGAACAGCCGGCGGGTAATGGTGACCTCCTCGAACTCGAGGGGCAGCGTGTGGTCCGAGTTGTCGAGCGTCAGGGAGACCTCGGCGAAGCCCATCGCGGAGACGCCCTGCGCGCCCTTGAAGATGACGTCGAGCATCTCCTCGCCGCGCACCGACTTGTACGAGAGGGTGCCCAGCACCCACTTGATGGCGTCGACCACGTTCGACTTGCCGCAGCCGTTGGGGCCCACGACCCCCGTGACGCCCTTGTCGAAGTCGATCTGCGTGCGGTTGGCGAAGGATTTGAAGCCGCACATCTCCAGCTTCTTGAGCTGCATCGTCCCCTCTCTCTACCCTTGTGGCACGGAAAGAGGGTGCGGTCCCGGCGTGACCCCTCTCTCTTGCCCCTAAGATTACATTATCGGACCCGGGACGGCAAATCCTTGACGAAAAATTGAAGACCGTTCACCCGCCGAATGTTCAGCGCCCGAACACCTCGCGCTGCGCCTTCAGCTTCGCCAGGATCTCCAGGTAGTTGCGGTAGCGGGTGGCGGCCGCGCTCCCCCGCACGGCGCAGTCCGCCTCCAGGGTGTGCGAGCAGTTCCGGAAGCGGCAGCCGCCGGCGAGATCGACGAAATCGAGGAAGTGGTCCTTGAGGTTCTCGGGGGTGACGCCCCAGAGCGTGAAGAACTCCATGCCCGGGGTGTCGGCGACGAGTCCTCCGGCAATGGGAAGCAGCTCCACCCAGGTGGTCGTGTGTCGCCCTTCCCCGCGCCGCGACACTTCGCCCACCTTGAGCGAAAGCTCCGGGTCCAGCGCGTTGATGAGCGAGGACTTCCCCACTCCCGACGGACCCATGAACACCGAGGTCTTCCCGCGAAGAAAGCTCCGCAGTTCCTCCACGCCCTCGCCAGTCTTCGCCGACGTGCGGACGCAGCGGTATCCGACCTTCTCATAGAGGGACACGTCCGGGCGCCCCAGGTCGCTCTTGTTGACCACGATCACGAGCGGCAGCTGGTTGCCCGCCGCCATCACCGTGCATTTGTCCACGATGGTGTCGTTGAATTCGGGATCCTTCGCCGACTGGACGACGAAGAGGACGTCGACGTTGGCCGCGATGACCTGCTCCGTGGAGGGCCGCATCACGTCATGGCGCGAGAGCCGCGACCGGCGCGGCAGGACCTTTTCGATGGTGCCCTGGCTCGCTTCGCCGGGCGTCAGCTCCACGAAATCGCCGACGGCCGCCAGCTTGAGGGACGCCTGCCGCTCGCGCTTGAGCTTGCCCCGGAAGCGGCAGTGGAGGACGCCCTGGTCGGTGTGGACTTCGTAGTCGTTGGCGGCGATCTTGTGGATGCGGCCGTTCACTCAACCGCCAGACGCGAGGCCTGTGTCTCGCTGTGGAGCCGGCCCAGGATCGCGAACAGCTCGGCGGCGGAAAGGCGCGTCCGCTCGACGGTCGCCCGCGCCGTCGGGACGAGCGTGTGGAGGCGGGCCTCGACGGCCAGCGCCTCGAAGCTGGGG
>JACQFK010000639.1 GCA_016200125.1 Planctomycetota bacterium | reverse complement strand
CCGGGCCGTCCAGTCGACGCTCGACGCGACGCAGCAACTGCTGCAGGAGCTCGTGCGGCTCGAGGACGAGTGGCGGGCGCTGCTGGAGAAGCGGCGCGAGGCGAAGTCGGAGACTCTGGACCAGCTGATGCGCGCGAGCCGGGCTCGCGGCGCCTACGGCGCGCGATAGAGAGGGGACCGTTTTGGAAGTGACGGACATCGGCGAGCTGACCCGGTTGATGGAGACCTTCAACCAGGCCACCGAGCGCCTCGGGCAGTCCTACCGGAAGATCGGCGAGCTCCAGCGAGAGATCGCCGAGAAGGACCGGCAGCTCGCCCGCAAGACGCGGCTCGAGACGCTGGGCCGCATGGCCGCGAACCTCGCCCACGAGATCCGCAATCCGCTCGGCGGCATCCAGCTCTACGCCTCGATGCTGCGCCGCGACCTTGAGGGCGATGCCGTCAAGGTCCGCACGCTCGACCGCATCCTCGGCGCGATCACGGGCCTCGATTCGCTGGTCGAGGACATGCTCGCGTTCGGGCGCGAGATCGAGCCGCGCCGCCGGCTCCAGCCGCTCGGCCCGCTGGTCGAGCAGGCGCTGGACCTCGTGCGCGGCGCCCTCGCGGAGAAGGCCGTCCGGGTGGAGCTCCGCTTCGACGGCGTCGTGGTGGCGGAGGTCGACGGCGAGATGATGCAGCGGGTCTTCCTGAACATCATCGCGAACGCGGTGCAGGCCGTCGGTCTCGGCGGCCGCCTGACGATCCGCGGCGCGGGGCGCACGGTTTCCTTCAGCGACGACGGCCCGGGCCTCCCGCCGGAGATCCTGGAGAAGATCTTCACGCCCTTCCTGACAAGCAAGACGAAAGGCACGGGCCTGGGGCTCGCGATCGCCCACAAGATCGTCGAGGCGCACGGGGGCGCCATCGAAGCGAAGAATACAGCGGGAGGCGGAGCGACGTTCACGATCCGTCTATGAGCAAGATCCTGGTCATCGACGACGAGGCGATCCTGAGGGACGCCACGGCGGAGGCCCTGCGGCGCGCGGGCCACGCGGTGGAGGCCTTCGATTCGGGCCGCCCCGCGCTGGACGCCTTCGCCCAGGGCGGGGCCGACCTCGTGATCAGCGACCTCAAGATGCCCGGCCTCGACGGCGTGGCGGTGCTCGAGGAGGCGAAGAAGCTCGCCCCCGACGTTCCGTTCATCATCGTCACGGCCCACGGGACGGTCGAGACCGCGGTGGGCGCGATGAAGAAGGGCGCCTACGATTTCATCATCAAGCCCTTCAAGCTGGACGAGCTCGAGGCGCTCGTGGAGCGCGCGCTGGACCAGGGCGGCCTCCCGGTGGAGGGCGCGGTGTGGAGCGCGGCAACGCGCGACGTCTACCAGATCCTCGAACGGGCCGCCCAGAGCGACGCGACGGTGCTGATCTCCGGCGAGAGCGGCACCGGGAAGGAAGTCGCGGCCCGCACGCTGCATCAGCTGTCGAAGCGGCGCGCGGCGCCCTTTCTGTGCGTGAACTGCGCGGCCCTCTCCGCGGGGCTGCTCGAGAGCGAGCTCTTCGGCCACGAGCGGGGCGCCTTCACGGGCGCCGACCGGATGCGCAAGGGCCGCTTCGAGCTGGCGGACGGCGGGACGCTGCTGCTCGACGAGGTCAGCGAGATCGACCCGGCGCTGCAGGCGAAGCTGCTGCGGGTCCTGCAGGAGCGGGCCTTCGAGCGCGTGGGATCGAGCGAGACGCGCCGCGTCGAGGTCCGCGTGATCGCGACGACGAACCGGGACCTGCCCGCCGAGGTGGAGAAGGGGCGCTTCCGCCAGGACCTCTACTACCGGCTCAACGTGCTGCCCGTCCGGCTCAAGCCCCTGCGCGAGCGGCGGGAGGAGATCCCGATGCTCGCCGACCACTTCCTGAAGAAGCAGCAGAAGCGGATGTCGAAGGGGGCGATGAACCGGCTCTGCGGCTACGACTGGCCGGGCAACGTCCGCGAGCTGGCGAACGTCATCGAGCGGGCGGCGGTGCTGTCGGGGGCCGACGAGATTTCGGGCGACCTGATCGCGCCCTGGCTGGAGGGCTCGGCCCGTCCGCCGCAGGCGTCGGTCGGCGTGGCGCTCGAGGACGTGGAGCGCCGGGTGATCGAGGAGAACCTGAAAGCGAACGGCGGGAACCGGGAGAGAACGGCCCGGGTCCTGGGCATCACGTCGCGCACGCTGCGCGACAAGCTCAAGCGATGGGGGGTGGCATAACCGGTTGATTCTTGACGGAGGGGATATGAGGAAGAGTTTGCCGAGCCGGTGGAACCTATTTCCGACCCCGAAGCCCTGGCCTCCGAGGCAGTGGTATCTGTCGAGAAACCAGAGAGTTAGGGTCGCGTCCTGGCGAAGAATGTGGCACGGCGGTTGCAATCGGTAGAAGCCATGTTGAACAGACTCTTCGGCAGTGCATCCTTGTCGGCCTTGGAGACGATGCTGACCTTCGCCTCCAGCCGGCACAAAGTGATCGCGGCGAACCTCGCGAACGTCGACACGGTCGGGTACCGGACCCGGGACCTGTCGGAATCGGAGTTTCAGCGCCATCTGGCCCGGGCCTTCGGGGGCTCCCCGGAGCGTCCGGAGTTCCGATCGGGCCCGGCGGCGGCTGCGGGTATCCTGAAGGCCGGCGGCAACAATGTCGATCTAGAAGTAGAGATGGCGAAGATGGTACGCAATACCGCCCTCCACTCGACGGCGGCGGCGCTCCTGGCCCAGCAGTTCACGATGCTGCGCGAGGCGATCTCGGGGCACATGAGCTAGGAGAGGGCGGCATGGACTCGATGGACATCAGCGCGGCGGGGATGCGGGCCCAGCGGGCGCGCATGGACCTGGTCGCGGCCAACCTGGCGAACGTCGACACCACGAGCGCGCGGACGGAGTTCCGCGACGGTCGGGTCCTCCACGTGCCCTATCGCCGCCGGATGGCGGTTCTCCTCGAGGGAGCGGGAGGGCTTCCCGTGGTGAAGGTGGCGGAGGACCGGTCGGCCTTCCGCACGGAGCGCCAGCCCGGCCATCCGCACGCGGACGGCGGCCTGGTGTCGTTTCCGAACGTGGATCCGATCGTCGAGATGACGGACATGATGGCGGCGTCGCGCGCCTACGAGGCGAACCTCACGGCGATCGAGGTGGCCAAGGCGATGAACCATAGCGCGCTGCGGATCCTGGGATAGACGGATGATCGAGAACATCGGCGGCGTCGGCCCCCTGCGGGGGGTGATGGCGCCCGGGTCGGCCGCGAAGCCGGCGCCGGTCGAGGGCGAGCGCTCGTTCAAGGAGATCCTGCAGGACTCGCTGAGGAGCGTGGACCAGCTCCAGAAGGACGCCGACCAGGTGCTGGAGAAGTACACGAAGGGCGAGGCGTCGCAGGACCAGGTGATGGTGGCGTTCAAGAAGGCGCAGATCGCCTTCGAAGCGATGATGCAGATCCGCAACAAGTTGGTGGACGCCTTCGAAGAGATTCAGCGGATGCGGATCTAGCGCAGTAACGGGTAGTGCAACGAAACAAACGGTTTGAATCGTTGCACGAGCTGAAACGAAACAAACCGTTTGTTTCGTTGCAGCGGGGGAAGGAAGGGAGAGAGGGAAAGGGGTTGTCATGGAGTCTCTCAAGCGCGCCCTCGAGCAGATCTGGCGCATGTGGGCCAATTTCACCGCCACCCAGCGGGTCGTCCTCTCGGCCGCGGCCGCCCTCATGGCGCTGCTGCTGCTCTGGGGCTCCGCGAGCACGGCCGAATCCTGGGTCCGGGTCGCCGGGCCCGAAGTCGACCAGTCCACCCGGTACACCATCAT
>JACQFK010000638.1 GCA_016200125.1 Planctomycetota bacterium | reverse complement strand
GTCAGGGATGGCTTTCTGGGGATCGTGGCTGATGTTGTCCTACAAATCCCTCTCGATTGATCATGAAAGATACACCCTCCATGTCTTCGAGGGGCGCCCCTTCCGTCCCAGCCACAGAATTGAGGTACCTTTAGGACAGGTCTATGTGCAGTTTGAGCTCGTCACAAGGTATGGGATGTCGGTACAGGGCACGGATGGTCTTGTCCGACCGGCCGTCACCACTGCAGTAATTCAGGTTTCGATGAAGGATTCCTCTCCAATGACGTTTTCGAGCCGACGCTTAAGTCAGCATAGGACTATGGCGGAACAGCTGGCCAAGGACATCGGACGCCCCCTTACATCGCACGTGCGCGACGAGAACAAGCCGAATTGAAGAGGTAGGGACACTGCCGGAGCCGAGGCTACTGTTTCTTCTCGTCGTAGCCCTTGCGCGAGGCGGCGGGGTCGGGACGCTGGGTGGGCGGAGGAGGCGTCAGGCCGGCGGCCTTCATCACTTCGTATAGCGCCGCGAGGGTCTCGACCGAGGGCTTGAAGTTGCCGGGACGGAAACCTTCAGCAATGAGGATCGGCGTCCAGCCGTGCTTGTTCTTGCGGTTCCACACGTCGATCTTCGCGCCGCTCGCGGCCAGCAGGCGCACCATGCCGGGCAGGCTCTTGTAGGTCGCGCCGTGCATCGCCGTCTCGCCGTTCCTGTCGACGACGTTCACGTCCGCGCCCTTCGCGAGCAGGTACTTCACGCAGTCGATCGACTCCTCCTCCGTGCCCGCCTCCTCGGTCGGCGCCAGCGTGCCGTAGCCCGCCGCCGTCATCAGCGGCGTGCAGCCCTCCTGGTTCGGCCGCAGCGGATCCGCTCCGAGCTCGACCAGCAACTTCAGGTAGGGCAGGTCCGCGCGCCGCGCCGCCAGCAGGAAGGGCGTCGCGCCCTCGACCCCCAGCTTCCCTCCCCCGGACTCGCCCTTCGCGAGCGCCAGGTTCACCTCGGCCCCGCGCTTGACGATCTCGCGGACGAACTCGAGGCTCGTCAGCTTGCCGGAGCCCGCCGGCGCGGGCTGGCCGTCCTCGCCGTCGCCTCGGTGGGGCTTGCGGACCCAGGTGAGCGTGTGGAGCGGCGCATAACCCGAGCGCTGGTCGTTCGGATCCGCGCCCGCCTGCACGAGCGCCATCGCAAGCTCGAAGTGGCCGTTCTCGACCGCCAGGATCAGCGCGCTCGTGCCGGCTTTCGCCATCCCCCGGCCCCGACCCTTGGCGTCGGTCGCCTCGTTCGGCTCCACGCCCGCCTTGAGCAGGACGCGGACGACGTCGGCCTTCCCGTTGCGGGACGCGAAGAGCAGCGGCGTGAAGCCGGACTTCAACTTCGCCCGCGGGTTCGCGCCGGCCTGCAGCAGCAGTTCCGCCACCGCGGCATGGCCGTCCGCGGCCGCCCACATGAGCGCCGTCTGGCCCTTGGCGTCCATCGCGTCGACCTTGGCCCCCTTGGAGAGCAGCGCCTTCACCGGGCCGACCCGGCCCGTCCGCGAGGCGCTCAGGATCGCCGTCTCGCCGCCCGGCAGCGGGGACTCGGGATCCGCGCCGGCGTCGAGCAGCAGGGTCACGAGCGCTTCCCCGCCGTTGACGCAGGCCAATGAGAGAGGGGTGACGCCGAACTGGTTCGCCGCGTTGGGTTTCGCGCCGGCCTTGAGCAGTCGCCCTGCGATCTCGGCGTTGTCGTGCTGCGCCGCCCAATGGAGTGCCGTCATGCCGTCTGCCTGGGCGGCCTTCGCATCGGCGCCGTCCCTGACCAGGGTCCGGACCCGGTCCCAGTCCGCCCGTTCCGCGGCGTCGGGGAGCGCCTGCAGGCAGGCGGCCAGGAGGACGGCGATCATTTGTCCAGCCCGGTCGGCTCGAAGAGGCCGTCCACCTTGCCCGTGCTGTCGGCGAACTTGTCGAGGCGGACGCCGACCCGGTCGAGCAGCGTCAGGTGGACGTTGGCGAGCGGCATCGGCTTCTCGTAGCGGAAGTGCCAGCCGGCTTTCAGTCCGCCCGCAGCGCTGCCCGCGACCAGGATCGGAAGATTGATGTGGTCGTGGACGTTGGGATTGCCCATGCCGCTGCCGTAGAGAATCGCCGAGTGGTCCAGGAGCGATCCTTCCCCGTCGGCCGTCTCCTTCAGCTTGCGCAGGTACTCGGCGAAGAGCGAAACGTGGAAGCGGTTGATCCTCGACATGCGTTCGATCTTCTCGGGGTCGTTGCCGTGGTGGGACAGCGGATGGTGCGGATCGGGGACGCCGATCTCGGGATAGGTCCGATTGCTGGTCTCGCGCGCCAGCTGGAACACGATCACGCGCGTCACGTCTCCCTGGAAGGCCAGCACCTGGAGGTCGAACATCAGCCGCGCGTGGTCCGCGTAGGACGCGGGCACGCCAACCGGCCGCTCTAGATCCGGAAGCGCGCGCTCGCCGGCTTCCGCCTCGGCCTTCTGGATGCGCCGCTCCACCTCGCGGACGGCGTCGAGGTAGTGGCTCACTTTCGCGCGGTCCGCGGGACCGAGCGACCGCTCGAGGCGCCCGAGGTCGTCCTTCACGAAGTCCAGCAGGCTCGCGCGCTTCCTGAGCTCGGCCTTGCGGTCCTCCGGGCGGCCGCCCTCGCCGAAGAGCTTCTCGAAGACCAGCCGGGGATGCGCCTCGGCGGGCAGCGGCGTCGTGGGCGTCGACCACGACAGGTTGTTCTGGTACACGCAGGCGTAGCCGTTGTCGCACTGGCCGATGACCTGCATCAGGTCCATCGCAAGTTCGAGGGAGGGCAGCCGCGTCTCTCCGCCGATCGCCTGCGCGGCGATCTGGTCGACCGTGGTCCCCAAGCGGTAGTCGGAGCTTTCCGTGTGCTTCGCCTTCGCCGCGCTGAGGAAGGCGGAGTTCGACGACGAATGGGTCGCGGGATAGGCGTTCTGCAGCTCGGTGTTCGTCAGGACGCAGAAGCGGTCCTTGAGCGGCTCGAGCGGCGCCAGGATCGGGGAGAGCTTCTCCAGCTTCCCGCTCCCGGGCGGAGTCCAGCGCGACTGATCGGCGCCCATCGGGATGAAGACGAAGCCCAGGCGGCGCGCGGGCTTCGCGGGCGCCGCGAAGGCCGGCACCATGGAATCCAGGAAGGGCAGCGCGACCGCCGCGCAGGCGCCCCGGAGCAGCGCGCGCCGCGGGATGGCCTTCCGGGTGATGAACGAGCTCATGGCAGCTTCCTCATGCGGAACGGGAGGCTCGTCACGATGCCGCCCACGAGGGCGGAAAGCCGGTTCTGCTCGCCGGCGGCCTCGCGCACGATCGCGCGCAGCGCCGGGCCGTCTTCATAATTAACGCCCCGCCCCAGGGCAAAGGTGAGGAGCTTCTCCGCGAGCGCCGTCACGAATACGTCGGGGCGGCGGAGCAGCGCGGCTTCCAGATCGGCGACCCCTTCGACCGCGCTCCCGTCCGGCAGCACGCCGGAGGTTTCGACCGGGCGGTCCGCGTCCATCACCCGCCAGCGGCCGACGGCGTCGAAGTTCTCGAGCGCGAATCCGACGGGGTCGATGCGGTCGTGGCAGCGCGCGCAGGCGGCGTTCTCCCGGTGCTTCTTCAGCCGCTCGCGGCCCGTGAGCGTCGCCGAGACGGCATTGTCGTCCAGCGCCGGCACGTCCGGCAGCGGCGGCGGAGGCGGCGTGCCGAAGAGGTTCTCGAGGACCCACTTGCCGCGCAGGACGGGCGACGTGCGCGTCGCGTAGCTGGTGACGGTCAGCACGCTGCCTTGCCGCAGGATCCCCCCGCGGCGGCTTTCCGGATCGAGCTCGACCCGGCGGAAATGGGTCCCGTAGACGTGCGGGATCCCGTAGTGCTTCGCGAGCCGCTCGTTCAGGTACGCGTGACCGGACTGGAGGAGCCCCGTCACGCTGCGATCCTCCCGCAGGATCTCCTCGAAGAGCAGCTCGGTCTCGCGGCGCATCGACTGCCGCAGGTTGTCGTCGAAGTCCGGGAAAAGCCGCCGGTCCGGGACCGCGTCCTCGAGGTTTCGAAGATGGAGCCACTGCGCGGCGAAGGACGTGGCCAGGGTCCGCGCCCGCGGATCCGCGAGCATCCGGCGCGCCTGCTTCAGGAGCGCCTCGGGGCGGCCGAGTTCCCCACGCTCCGCGACATCGAGCAGCTCGTCGTCGGGGATGCTGCTCCAGAGGAAGAACGACAGGCGCGACGCCAGGTCGAGGTCGCCGATCTTGTACGCCGTCCCGGGGGCCTGGCCGGCCGGCGGGCGTTCGACGCGGAAGAGGAAGTCGTGGCTCACGAGAATGGCGCTGAGAGCTGCCTCGAGGCCGGCCTCGAACGTGGCCCCCTGCCGCGCCTCCCGGTAGAACTTCAGGATCCGCTCGAGGTCGGCTTCCGTCACGGGGCGGCGGTACGCGCGGCGAAGGAGCGGCGCGAGGTTGGCCTTGGCGCAGGTCTCCTCCTCGCCGGGAGCCTTCGGCATCGACTGGAAGAGGCGCCGGCGGCTGGGAGAGTCCCCGGGACCGCGGGCGTTGTAGGGCCCGGTGACGGAGACCTCGAAGACGGCCGGAGACTGTCGCGGGTGGCGGTGGGTGTTGAAGTGGGCGTCGTAGGGCTGGCGCAGCGTCTCGATCACCGACGACGGCTTCTTGAGAAAGGTCACCCCCAGCTCGTGCGGGCCGGCGCTGACGGGGAGCCGCGCGAGGAGATGCGCGTCCACGTTCGCGTGGCCGTGCGCCTCCCCTTTAGGGGGGGTGACCGTGAACTGCTTCACGGAGCGGCGGTCGACAAGCACCACGAGCTCGTGCGGTTCGTGGAGGCCCTCGACGAGCTCGTCGCGGTCGCGCATGAGCCGGACGCGGACATCGTAATCGCCGTCCTGGGGGAACGTGTACGCGATGCGGAGGCCGCCGCGCGTCCCGGGGGGCAGCCCTTCCGCGCGCTCCTCCTGCGTCACGTCCGCGGGGATGCGGAAGGTGTCGCCTCCCGGCGAGCGGCCGACGGCGCCGACCGCGAGGCGGCTGATCTTCTGCGCGGCCGACAGCGTCCGCTCGAGGAGCGTCGGCGAGAGCGTGCCGGTCGTCGCGCTGTCGAAGCCGTGGCTGGACTCATCGGGCGGCAGCAGGGCCGCCGCGTCGATGTCGAGCGCGAGAAGATCGCGGACGGCGTTCTGGTACTCGAGGCGGGTCAACCGGCGGATGGTGTCGGTGCTTCCCGGCTCGGGCTTCGCCTTGGCGGCGGCATCCAGCGCGGCCTCGAGGCCGCCCAGCATCCCGCCGTAGGCCTCCTCCGAGGGACGGGGCTTGCCCGCCGGCGGCATCTGGCGCGAGCGCAGCCGGCGGACTACCTTCTCCCAGGTCGGGGCGTGGAGCGAGGGCTCGTCCTTCAGGATGGATTCGAGATTGAGGTCCCCCTTGGGCCGCTCCGGCCCGTGGCAGTCGATGCAGGACTTCCCGATCTCGCGGCGCCACGCGGGATCGTCCGGGACGCTGCTGAAGGACGGCAGCGAGGCGAGGCCGACGAGCAGGACGGCGCAGGCGAGCGGTCTCATCGGGATACGGGAGATTGTACCGGGGTCCGCGGATCCGCTCAAGGCTGGTAGTGCAGGTTCGGCGGCTGCATCGCGCTCCAGATCATGTAGATCATGAAAGCGAGCGCCAGAAGCACACCGAGCGCGCCCAGCGCGAGGAGCCAGGGCGGGTATTTCTTCCGGAAGAGCTTGAGGGTCTCCGGCTGCTTCGGCTTGTCGACTTCCGGTTCGGGCTTTTCCATCTCCTTGGACCTTATAGCCTTGCCGACGTCGATTCGGGCCGACATTCCGAATCGGGGGGACGACCGGCCGGAGTCTGCGTAGGGCCCCCTGCGGAGGGGTTCAAGCCAGTCGGGCCGTTCCCGGCCATCCTTGACAACCCCAAGGGGGCGCATTACGCTACGCCAGCGGCGTTCCGCGTGCGGCCCCTCCCGCCTTTCAGGAGGACGGCCCATGTTCGGCAGGGTGAGCGTGGCGAAAAAAGAGAACGAAAGCCGGGTCGAGTTCGAGGCCTCCTCCCACAACATCCGCAGCAAGCGGATCGACGTGAAGGGCGAGGTCGACGTCAATTCCGCCCCCGTGCTCCTTCAGCAGATCCAACTGGCCATCGGCAAGAAGTACGAGGTCATCATCATCAACCTCCGGGAGGTCAGCCGGATGGACAGCGCGGGCGTCGCCGTGCTGATCGAGGGCATCAACGAGGCGCGGAAGGAGAAGATCATCCTCTCCCTGCAGGACGTCAGCAGGGCCGCCCAGTCGGTCCTCGAGATGGCGCGCGTCGACAAGCTCTTCCAGGTCTCCGGGAAGAACTACCTGCCTCCCCAGGGGTAGCGGATGCTCGGCTCGAGACTGGCCGACGTCTCCCGAACGCTGCGGCTCTTCCTCGAGAACGTGGGCGGGATGTACTTCCTCCTCCGCCAGTCCCTCTACTGGACCTTCGTCGCGCCGCTCCGCGAAAAGACCGAGCACCGCCGACACACCTTCCCCCTCATGGAGGCGATCGGGAACAAGTCCTTCGGCATCGTGGCGCTCGTCGCCTTCCTTATCGGCGTCATCCTCGTGATCCAGACGGGCTACATCCTCGAACGCTACGGCCAGGTCCGGCAGGTCTCCGGGCTCGTCGCCGTCACGGTGACCCGGGAGCTCGGGCCGCTCATGACCGCGATCGTCCTGGTGGCGCGGGTCGGCGCCGCCTTCACCGCGGGCATCGGCACGATGCAGATCTCCGACGAGGTGCTCGCGCTCCGGACGATGTCCATCAATCCCGTGGGCTACCTGGTGGCGCCGCGCCTGATCGCGATCCTCATCATGCTGCCCTGCCTCACGATCTTCGCGAACGTCGTCGGCATGGCCGGCGGCTGCGCGATGGGGCTCACCTTCGGGATCGACCCCTGGACCTACATCGACGACTCGATCAGCTTCCTCCAGCTTCAGGACCTGGTCAGCGGCGTGGCGAAGTCGGTCCTCTTCGCCGTCGTGATCTGCATCGTGTCCTGCTACATGGCCTTCAAGGTCGAGGGCGGCCCCGAGGGCCTGGCGCGCAACACGATGCTCTCCGTCGTCACCCAGCTCGTGCTCCTCATCATGGTGGACGGCTTCGTGGCCGCCTTCCTCCAAGCGGTGATGTGATGGCTTCCGTCATCGAGGTCCGCCATGTGCGCAAGACCTTCGGAACGAAGGTCGCGCTCGAGGACGTCAGCTTCAGCGTCGAGCAGGGCAAGACCTTCGTCATCCTGGGCTCCTCGGGCGGCGGCAAGTCGACCCTGCTCCGGATCATGATCGGGGCGGAGACGGCCGACTCCGGCGAGGTGATCCTCGACGGCACGGACATCACCCAGGCCTCCGACGGCGAGATGGCCGAGGTGCGCCGCAAGTTCGGCGTGCTCTTCCAGGAGGGCGCCCTGCTCGGATCGCTCACGGTGGGCGAGAACGTCGCGCTCCCCATCCGCTACCACACGAACCTCCCGCCGCGCACGATCGAGATCATGGTGAAGATGAAGCTGGAGCTGGTGGGCCTGCGCGAGGCCGAGAAGAAGCTGCCCTCCCAGCTCTCGGGCGGCATGCGGAAGCGCGCGGCCCTCGCCCGGGCGATCGCGCTCGACCCCATGATCATCTTCTACGACGAGCCCTCGAGCGGCCTGGACCCGGTGGCCACCGCGGTGATCAGCCAGCTCATCAACGACATGAAGAGCCGGATGGGGCTCACGAACGTCGTGATCACCCACGATATCCAGAGCGCCTTCGAGATCGCCGACCACGTCGTCCTGCTCCACCGCGGCAAGATCGCCGCGCAGGGCACGGTGGCCGACATCCTCCAGAACGAGGACCCGCTCGTGCGGCAGTTCATCACCGGCAGCGCGACGGGCCCCCTCGAGATGCGCAGCTCCGAGGGCGACTACTACAACGACTTGCTGAATATTTAGGCTAGACTGAGGATCGACATGGCGGTGAAATCGGCGGAACTCCGCTCGGGCATCTTCGTCGTGCTGGCGATGGTGGCCCTGACGATCCTCATCTTCTCCGTGGGCAACTTCCGCGCGCGCTTCAAGAGCGCGGCGCGCTACTACACCTACGTCAACAACATCAAGTTCCTCAAGAACCACGACCCGGTCACCTACGGCGGCTACAAGATCGGCGAGATCAAGAACCTCGAGGTCGCCCCCGACCATCACGGCATGGTCAAGATCACGATCGACGTCGACGAGGACATCCCGGTCAAGGAGGACTCGATCGTCACGGTGAAGCAGGACGGCATCCTGGGGCCCAAGTATCTCGAGATCTCGCCGGGGGAGCCCAAGTCGAATCGCTCGCCGCCCGGATCCACCCTGGCCGGCGTCGCCCCCGTGGCCTTCGTCGAACTCGGGCCGTCCTTCGAGGGGCCCATGCAGAGGCTCGACGCGCTGCTCGAGAACGTGAACAAGATCATCGGCGACGACGAGTTCCGGAAGAACATCGCCGGCATGCTCACCGAGGCGCGCACGCTGCTCACCGGCCTGAACGACCAGATCCAGAAGGTGGGCGCGATGGCGTCCAAGACCGGCGAGCGCTCCCAGGAGGTGCTGGCGGAGGTCCACGACACCGTCAAGGCGGTGCGCGAGCCGCTCACCAAGACGCTCAAGAGCGCGGACGAGCTCACGCTGCACCTGGCCAAGGACGCCGACCTGCTCACCGAGAAGATCGCGAAGACGCTCGACGAAGTCACGGCGCGCCTCTCGAAATCGGCCGACAACCTCGACCAGCTGCTCCGGGACACGGACGGGCTCCTGATCCAGAACAACAAGAACCTCTATGAGACCATCCGCGGGATGCGCGACATGACCCATCATCTCGAGCTCGCGGCCAAGCGCATCCGCGCGAACCCGTCGGTGCTGCTCTTCGGCTCGCCGGAGACCCCCGAGGAGCTGCGCCAGGCCGACGAGACCGAACTGCGCCTCAAGGGCCGCGCCCGCCGCTACGACAAGGAAGAGCCCAAATGAGAGGGGCGGCCGCCCTCCTGCTCCTGCTGCCGGGCTGCGGGACCTACTCGCCGCTCGACTCGCACTACAACCGCGGCGTGGAGTTCTACGACCAGGGCAAGCTCGCCGACGCGATCCGCGAGTACCGCCTCGCGATCGAGGACAACCCCGAGAACTACCGCGCCCGCTACAACCTCGCCGTCGCCTACCATGACCAGGGCAACAAGGAGGACGCGGCCGCGGAGTACCTGAAGGTCCTCAAGACCGACCCCGACAACGCGCGGGCGCGGGTCAGCCTCGCGTCGATCCGCGCGGAGGAAGGCAAGGACGCCGAAGCGCTCAAGCTGCTCGAAGAAGCCGCCGCGGCGGACCGGCACAGCGCCTTCCCCCGGGAGAGCCTGGGGGCCTATTACGAGCGCCAGGGCGACCTCGACCGAGCTCTCGAGGCCTATCGCGCGGGCGCCGCGATCGAGCCCGGCAGCGCGCCCAGCCACGCGGGGATCGCGCGGATCCTCGCCCGGCGCGGCGCCTTCCAGGACGCGGTCGCGGAATACGACCAGGCGCTCATCGCCAATGGCAGCGACGTCGCGACGCTGATCGCAGCCTCCGAAGCCCAGGAGAAGGTCGGCGACCTGAAGAAGGCGATGCTGCTCTTGGAGCGGGCGCTCGTCCACGTGAAGGACCGGCCCGCCCTCTGGATCCGCCTCGCGCGGCTCTACGAGAGCCAGGGCCGTCTCGAGGACGCGGTGGCCTCGCTCTGGGAGGCGCGCGCGATCGAGCCGGCGAATGCCGAGGTGGGACCGCGGCTCAAGGCGCTCTTCGAGAAACTCGCCGCGAAGGAGCGCTGAGCCTGTACTTTCCTTGCGGCTCCGCTCTACGGAGGAGCAGGGTCCAGCAAGGAGAGCCGCCATGCCGATCCGTGCCGCGATCGCCGCTCTATTGATCCTCGCCGCCCGCAAGCCGGGCGACATCGTCGAGTTCGAGCTCGCTTCCGAAGGCCACCGGCCCCAGGCCATCGCGGCCGGACCGGACGGGAATCTCTGGGTCACGGAGGTGAGCAAGCACAAGATCGTCCGGGTGACGCCCGCGGGGCAGATCACGGAGTTCCCCGTGCCGTCCAAGACGGTCGGCGTGCTGCAGGGCATCGCGGCGGGGCCCGACGGCAACCTCTGGTTCACCTCGCGCGAGGAGAACATGGTCCGGCGGATGACGCCCGCCGGCGAATTCGACGGCGAGTTCAAGATCCCGTCCCTGTCCTCGGAGAAGAACAGTCTGACCCCGGGCAGCTGGCCGCGCGAGATCGCGCCCGGCCCCGACGGGAATCTCTGGTTCGCCGAGATGTCGGCGAACAAGATCGGCCGGATTACGCCCAAGGGCGAGATCACGGAGTTCGCCGTCCCCACGCCGGACAGCAAGCCCTACTGCGTGACGACCGGCCCCGACAAGGCGCTCTGGTTCACCGAGAGCGGCGTCGACAAGATCGGGCGGCTCGATCCGAAGACCGGCGCGTTCTCCGAGTTCCCCCTGCCCGCGCCGAAGTCCTTCCCCCGGGAGATCGCGCCCGGTTCCGACGGCAACCTCTGGTTCACGGAGAATTCGGCGAACAAGATCGGCCGGATCACCCCGAAGGGCCAGATCACGGAGTTCGCGATTCCCACGCCGGCGAGCCAGCCGATCGGGATTGCAGCGGGTTCCGACGGCGCGGTCTGGTTCACTGAATTCAAGGCGAACAAGATCGGCCGGATCAGCCACGACGGGAAGATCAGCGAGTTCGACATCGCGACCAAGAACGGCCAGCCCTTCTGCATCGCGGCGGGCCCCGACGGCAACATCTGGTTCACGCTACAGGCGAACCGCGTGGGCCGGCTGACGCTGAAGAAATAGCGGGACTTGCGACGTGTCGGGTTCGATCCGATAATCAAGGGCGTTGGACGAGAACGAGAGCAACCGGTCGCTTCGCGCCTCCCTTGCTTTCACCCTCGCTCTCGCTGCCGCCCTCACCGCGCTTGCCCTGCCGCCGATCGTGCTGCTGAAACCGGGCCGCCTCCTGCTGACGCCGGAAGGGACGCTGATCATCAACCCGGTCTCCTTTCGCGGGCTCGGGGTGCTGATGGCGGCCGAGGTCGCCGCGGTCTTTGGAGTGCTCCTGATGCGGTCGCTCTTCACGCCGCGCGCGTCGATGCTCCCCATCCCTCCCGCGCTCGCGATCATTGCCGCCTGCGGCCTGGCCGTGGGCAGCCTCGGCGTCTCGCTCCTCAGGGACCCCTGGATGCCGGATCCGGAGACGGCCATCGCGCTTCCCCCGACGAGCTTTGCCGACCTCGCCGGATTCGCCTGCGCCTTCTTCGCCCTCGCCGGCGCGCTGTTCTTCAAGCCGCTCTACGACGATTTCTGGGGCCGCACGGCAGCGGGACGACCGCTCCCCGAAACGCCGTCGGGCCTGGGCGGCCGGATCTGGCACGGGTTGTTCATGGGCGGGATCCTTGGCACGCTGGCAGGCGCCTTCGGAGCGATCGGAGGCGCGCTGCTGGCGCACTCGGTGGGCGTCCCGTCGCGCTACAAAGGAGCGGTCGTCATCTGGTGCGGATTTGCGATCTCGCTCGCGGTACAGGTCTGGTGCCTGCGGTCGGCGCTCCGCGGCCGGAGAAGGCGCCGTTAGGCCAGGGGATTGCGGTAGCGGACGCCCTCGATCAGCGCGCGCGGGGGGAGGTCTTCCGTCAGGACCTCCGAGAGGCCGTTCTCGTGGGCCAGGGCCCACACCATGGAGTCCCAGAATTCCAGTCCGTGCTTCTCCACCCCGAGGAGCGCGTGATGCAGGGTGTCGGACGACGGACGGAGCACGTCGAAGACCCGTTCGAGCTGGGCGATCGTCTCGCGCACTTTCGAGGCGGGCACCGGGGGATCGACCTTCGCCTGCACGACGCGCGAGAATTCGGCGAGGTTCTGGATGGAGAGATAGCCGTCCCCGCGCCGGGCGAGGTCCTCGAGCGCGTCCTTGGCCCGGCCGGAGCGGGGATCGCCCCCGCCCGCCTGGTAGGCGCGGATCAGGATGTCCGTATCAACCAGGACCCCGCCCATTCAACTCCTCGCGTTTCCAGGGCTTCACCGGCCCGGTGTAGAGGCCCGACCTCAGGGCCCCCACGAATTCCTTCAGGCTCCGGTCCCGCTCGCCCCCCTCCCCAGGGCCTCCCGGCCGCTCCAGCTCCATGGCGATGTAGGCCCCGCCCGCGGGGCTCGTCTCCGCGCGCACGTCGTGGATCAGCCAGACTGATTCCTCGTGGCTGATGAACACGTACTCGCGCCGCTTCATCGATTCGAGCAGCGCGTCGAACAGGACGCCTCCCGGCGCCGGGACCCGGACCTCCGTTCCGTCCCCCTCCGCCACCACCCTCGCGCGGACGCGGTCGGGCGTCGGAGCCGTGAGGTATTCGAGCAGGACCGTGGGCCGTTCGCCCGTGCGGGCCCAGCGCTTCACGTCCCGCTTCGCCTCCTCGATCCGTCCCCTCCGCACCCAAGCCGACACGCGGGGCCCTCTCCCCAGGAGCCGCATCACTTCGTCTTCTTGGAACCTCAAGCCCCTCCCGGCTCGCTGGGGCTTGAGCTTGCCCTGCCGCACCCACAGGTACAGCGTGGGCCTGCTGATGCCCAGTTCCTCCTGGGCCTCCGTACTGCTCAACAACTTCATTAACACTTAATAATATCTAATTAACGCTAAATATCAACACAATCATGCAACGGAACAAACGGTTTGTTTTGTTGCAATTAGAGCGAGAGGAGCCAGTCGACGGCGGCTGCCAGATCTGGGGCGACGTGCGAGGCCGGGTGCTCCAGGGAGGCCGCCACCGGGCCCTTCCCCGTGAGGACCAGGATGCTCCGGACACCCGCCGCCTCGCCGGCCTGGAGATCGCGCATCGTGTCCCCGATGATCACGCACTCCGAAAGCTCCAGTCCGTGCTCGCTCGCCGCCCGCTCCAGCAGGCCCGGCCGCGGCTTGCGGCAGTCGCATTCAAACGAGTAGTCGGGCACCGAGCCTTCGGGGTGATGCGGACAGGTGTAGATGCCGTCGACTTCCGCCCCCGCCGCGCCCAGCATCGACACCATCCGGAAATGGATCACCCCCAGCTCGTCCTCGGTGATCATCCCCTTCGCGACGCAGCCCTGGTTGGTCACCACGAACACC
>JACQFK010000637.1 GCA_016200125.1 Planctomycetota bacterium | reverse complement strand
GGCCCGACCAGGTGCGCAAGGCCTGCAGCAGGCGGTCCTTGAGCGCCGCGACCCGGAGGGCCTCCTCGACCAGCGTGGCGGCGCTGCTTTCGGGCGCGGCGCCGCCGCGGCGCTGGATCAGGCCGATCCCTTCCTCGAGCGCCCGCTCGGGACGGAAGCGGGCGAGCTGCTGGACGATGCGGCGCTCTTCCGAATCGGACCGCTGCCGGAGGGCGAGGGACAGGCCCCCGGCCGCGCTTCCCAGCGCGAGCAGGGCCCCCGCCGCCCATCCGACCCATCGGAGACTCCGCCGACGCGGCGGACAAGGTGCCGGTTCGACGGAAGGGGGAGCCGTCACCAGCGGAGTCTCCGGGGAGCCGGTCGGGGCCGGGCCGTAGGGAAGGCGCTCAAGCGCGGCGGCCACTTCTTCGAGGTTCTGCGGACGCTGCTCGCGCTCCTTGTCCAGACACTTGAGGCAGAGCTTTTCGAGGGAGGCGAGGACCTCGGCCGGGATCTCGTCATCGCCGCCCTCGCGGGGCCGGACGCGCAGGGAGGTCGGCTCGACGGGCTCCTCGACCAGGATCCGGTCGAGGATCTCCAGGGTCATGCCGACGAAGGGCGGCCGGCCGCCCAGAAGTTCATAGAGGATCGCGCCCAGCGCGTAGACGTCGGTGCGGGCGTCGATGCGGTCGGTCCGTCCCGAGGCCTGTTCGGGCGACATGTACGAGGGCGTGCCGCTGATCTCGCCGGGCTCGTCCGGCTCCTGCTGGACCGTGCGGGCCAGGCCGAAATCCACCACGTGGGCGTGGCCCTCGCGGTCGATGAGGATGTTGCCCGGCTTCAGGTCGCAATGGATGACGGGCAGCGGGCGGGTATGGGCGTAGTGGACGGCGCGAGCCACCTCGGCCAGGCTGCGGATCACGCCGGGGAAGTCCTCATAGAGGGGCGAGGTGCGGCTCCGGCGGCGGGCGGCGCTGATCCGGTCGTGCAGCGTCTCCCCCTCGATGTACTCCATGCTGATGTAGTACTCGCGGTCGACGCGGCCGACGTCGAAGACGCTGACGATGCCGGGATGGCGGAGCCGGATGGCGCTGCGCGCCTCCTGCAGCAGGCTCTGCACGCTGGCGGTGTCGAGCCCCGAGTTCTCGTCGGTCGACTCGCCGAGCAGCCGCTTGAGGGCGACGAACTGGCCGAGATAGGTGTCCCAGGCGCGGTAGACGCGGCCGATGCCGCCGCGGCCCGCCTCGTTCAGGAGCAGGTACTTCCCGAAGCGTCGGTCCGGGTTCGAGAACGCGAGCTGGACCTCGTCGGGAAGCGGGCAGCGTCCCGCCACGCGGGGCGGCTCGAACACCGCGTCGAGCGGGGCGCCCGTGGGGCAGGCCACCAGCGAGCGGTCGCAGCGGGGGCAGCGGTAGCGCGCGCCGTCCTGCGCGATCGGCACATTGATGCGGATGCCGCAATGGAGGCACTGGCGGATCTCCTCGTGCTGGTCCGCGAGCGCCTTGGCCACCTGGGCGTGGGTCAGGATCCCCCGCTCCACGAGCAGCTCGCCCATGCGGACGGCCGGTTCGCCCCGGGAGATCCTCTTGCGCTGCTCGCGCAGGCAGGTCTCGATCTCCGTGCGGGTCGCCAGGCCCTGCCGGATGCACCATTCGCCGAGGCTCAGCCGCGTGGTGGGCGCGGCGCCGGAACTCGACGATTCCGTTCCGATCGACCCCCGGCACTTCGCAAGTTCCCCAGGCATGGCGGGGGCTAATGCAAGCCCCGTGCCAGGGTTCAAAGTTTCTGGAGCGGCCCGTAAAACATTGAACGGACGCGTTTAAGGGCGTTCAGGGGGGTGAACGCTAAGTTAACACGTAAACCTGTTAATTAACACTTCCCCCGCCCGACCCCTCCCCCGGAGCCCAAATGGAGTCTCCCCCCTGGCAAGGGGTTTGCATTCCCCTCCCCCGGAACGACATGGACACGAACCTCGGAGCGGTGGAATGTCTGGCGGCCTGGCTTTGCGACCCCGAATCGCAGGCCATCCTGGCCGCCAATCCGGCCGCCCGGCGGCTCCTCGGCTATGATGAAGGGGAGCTCCAGGGGCTGCCGCTGAGCCGCCTGCTCGCCCCGGACCAGCCCGAGTCCCTCCTTCCCCGGGCCTTTCCGGAAATGGACGACCCTGTTCTGGCGGGGAGATGGCGCCTGCGGCGGAAGGACGGGTCGGAGTCGCTGATGGACATCGCCTCCGGGCCCTCCCTCCATGAAGGACGGCGGGTCCGCATCCTCTTCGCGCTGGACACCCGGAGCGACGGACTGGAGCGGGAGCGGCTGCTGGCCGACCTCTTCCGCCGCGCGCAGCAGCAGATGGTGCTCGTCTCGCTGGCCCGCGAAGCGGCTTCCCCGGATCCGAGCCTCCGCGCCCTGATGGGCCGGATGATCCGGGCGGCCGCCCTCGCGCTGGATGCCAGCCGCCTGAGCGTGTGGCTGAGAACGGGCGGACGCACGCTCCGCAAGGTCGTGTCGACCGAAGACGTGGACCAGGAGCGCTCCCGTCCGGACGCGCGCACGAATACCACGGCCCGGCTGGAGATCCCGCTGCCGCTCGACGGACCCTGGCACGGCGTGCTCCGCTGCTCCCGCTCGGACGGCGCGCACGGATGGACGGTCGAGGAGCGGCGCTTCCTGGAGGCGGTCGCCTGCCTCTCGGCGCTCGCGGTGGAGCGCCATTCCCGTCCCGGGAGCGTGCGCGAGCTCCGCGAGGCGCTCCAGAGCGCCCTCGCCGGCACCGTCAGCGACGTGCTGGGCGACGTCGATCTCCGGCGCGCGGGGCGGGCCGCGGATCCCGCGACGCAGGAGCGGGAAGTCATCCGCGACGCGCTGCGGACGACCGGGGGGAACCGCACCGAAGCGGCGAAGCTCCTGGGGATGAGCCGCGTCACGCTGTGGAAGCGGCTCAAGAGGATGGGTTCCTGACCTTCACTCCTTGATGCCGAGCCGGCGCATCCTCTTCCAGAGCGTGACCCGCGAGACGCCGAGGGCCGACGCCGCGCGCGTCCGGCTCCCGCCCGCCTGCTTCAGCGCCTCCTCGATCCGTGTCCGGTCGGCGCTTTCGTCGGGGCTGAGCACGCTGCGGGCGCCCTGCGGCCCGCTGCGCAGCTCGACGGGAAGATCCTCGAGGGTGATGCGGTCGCCGCGGACCGTCACGAAGGCGCCCTCGATCGCGTTGCGGAGCTCGCGGACGTTGCCGGGCCAGGGATAATCCATCAGGGCCCGCAGCGCGTCGTCCGCCAAGCCGCTCACCTTCCTCCCGGTCGTGCGCGCCAGCTCCTCGATCACGTGGGCGGCCAGGAGGGGGATGTCCTCCCTCCGCCACTCCAGCGGCGGCATCTCGAGCGTGAAGACGCGGATCCGGAAATAGAAATCCTCGCGGAGCGCGCCGGAGGCGAGGAGCCGCGTCAGGTCCCGGTTGGTGGCCGTGACGATCCGGACGTTGCACTTGAGCGGCTTCTCGTCGCCCACGCGCCGGTACTCCCGCTCCTGGAGGACGCGCAGCAGCTTGACCTGGAGCAGGGGGCTCATGTCGGCCACCTCGTCCAGGAAGAGCGTGCCCCCCTCCGCGGCGGCCAGCAGGCCGGACTTGTCGCGGACGGCGCCCGTGAAGGCGCCCTTCACGTGGCCGAACAGCTCGCTTTCCAGCAG
>JACQFK010000597.1 GCA_016200125.1 Planctomycetota bacterium | reverse complement strand
GGAAGCCGCCCTCCTTCGAGGTCATGTCGCGGAGGACGTAGTCGAGCGTCTCGCGGACGATGCGGGCGTAGAGGTCCTTCTTCGTCAGCTGCCAGGCCTCGAGATAGCAGCTCGCGAGCAGCGCGTTGTCGTAGAGCATCTTCTCGAAGTGGGGCACGAGCCACATCGTGTCGGTGGAGTAGCGGTGGAAGGCGCCGCCCAGCTGGTCGTAGATCCCGCCGCGCGCCATCTCGGTGAGCGACTTCTCCGCCATCGCGAGCGCGTCCTTGTTCCCGGTCCGGACGTGGTGGCGCAGGAGGAACTGGATCGTGGTCGAGTGGGGGAACTTGGGCTGCTGGGAGAAGCCGCCGAACTGCCGCTCGTAGCTCTTCTCCATCTGGAAGAAGCCCTTCTCGAAGGCGGCGTCGATCTTCACCTCGCCCGGCGCCTCGGCCTCGGACATCTTCTTCAGGTGCTCGGCGAGCTGGTCGCCCGACTCGTCGAGCTCCTTGCGCTTGGTCTTCCACAGCTCGTCGATGCGCTTGAGGATCGTGATGAAGCCGGGCCGGCCGAAGCGGTCCTCCTTGGGGAAATAGGTGCCGCCCATGAAGGGCTTCAGGTCCGGCGTGAGCCAGGCCGAGAGCGGCCAGCCGCCGTGCGAGGTCATCGCCTGGACCGCCGCCATGTAGATCTGGTCGACGTCCGGCCGCTCCTCGCGGTCGACCTTGATGGGGACATAGTGCTCGTTCAGGAACTTCGCGACCTCCTCGTCCTCAAACGACTCGTGCTCCATGACGTGGCACCAGTGGCAGGTCGAGTAGCCGATGGAGAGGAAGATCGGCTTGTCCTCCTTCCTGGACTTCTCGAAGGCCTCCTTGCCCCAGGGATACCAGTCCACCGGGTTGTGGGCGTGCTGGAGCAGATAGGGGCTCTTCTCCCTGGCGAGGCGGTTCGTGTACTTGTGTTCCATCTTCTTCTCGTCGGCGGGCTTGTCCTGTGCGGCCAGGATCAGGAGACCGGCGATCCACCCTTTCATCGCGGCCATCCTATCACACGCGATCGGGTCGACCAAGAGACTCCACGCCGCAAATCGCTGCGGATCGGGTACCATCCCGAGATGAAGACTTGCAGAGCTCTGGTCCTGGGGGTCCTGGTCCTGCTCGCGGTGTCGAGCGGCGGCTGCGGCACGATCAGCGACATGACCCAGGGAGACGGGGGACAACGCATCTACGGCGGAGTCCGGCACGACGCGGGGATGATGCAGAACTCCAGCTCGACGTCCGTCGCGCTCGGCATTTTCGACTTCCCCTTCTCCCTCGTCCTGGACACGGGGCTCCTCCCCGTGACGCTGATCATCGCCCTGTTCCGGATCGGCAGGTAGCTCCCGGCCTCAGCGCCGGTGGAGCGCGACCCGGAAGCCCAGGTTGCTGTGGCCGAACTTCGGCGGATCGGCGTTGCGCGACGCGCAGCGGACGTCGGCGGGCTCGTTGCTCCAGCCGCCGCCCCGCACGTCGTAACTCTCCTGCGTTCCGAGGTCGCCGGGATCCGTCGAAAGCCCCGGCGGATAAGCGCCGTGCCGCGTCGCGCAGAACTCCCACACGTTGCCCAGCATGTCGTGCAGGCCGAAGCCGTTCGCGCGATAGCTCCCGACCGGCGCCGTGAACGCGTGACCGTCGTCCATCGGCATGATCTGCCGCGGCCATTCCGGCTGAGCCGCCTTGAGCGCTCGGTCGCCGGCGTTCACGACGCGGCCGCCCGCGTCGGGATCGGCGCCCCACCAGAACCGCGAGCCGCTCCCCGTGCGGCAGGCCCACTCCCACTCGGCCTCGGTCGGAAGCCCGTAGATCCATCCAGGCTGGGGAGCCGCGTCGTTGAGCCAGGCGCAGTAGGCCCGCGCATCCAGGTGGCTCACGTGGACCACGGGATGATCCTCCGAGCCCTGGAAGGGCCCCGCGTAGCCGGGCTTCCTCCAGTTCGTGCCCGGCGTGTGCTTCCACAGCGCCTTCGCATCGTGCGCGTTCCCTCCCCCGCTCTTCTCCACCTCGGTGACATATCCCGTCGCCTCGACGAAGCGGCAGAACTCGCCGACCGTCACCTCGAACTTCCCGAGATAGAACGGGCGCGTGAGCGTCACCTCGTGGAGCGTTTCGTCGGGCTTGTGCCCCGGCTCGTCCGGCGGCGATCCCATGGGAAACGTGCCCGGCGGAATGAGGACGAAGCGCCCCTTGAGCTCGACGGGGAGCCCGTACTCCCGTTGATAGCGGCGCGCCGTCGCCTCGTCGAAGGGAAACAGAGGAGCCGTCGCCGGCGGGGTCGCGCAGCCCGACAGGAACAGGACGGCAAGGATTCTTCTCATGGCTTTGCCGCCAGCGAGACGAAGACCAGTTCCGCGTCGTTCCGCGCGAAGAGGCAGCGGTTGGCGAACGACGCCGGCGACCAGACGCAGCGGCGACCGGCGAAGGGATAGGTCCCCGCCAGGATCGGGGCGCGGCCGATCTCCTGGTAGCCCTCGGGCGTCAACCGCGCGCGGATCAACTCCCCGCGCTCCGTGTAGATCAGGACCGAAGCGCCGTTCGGCGTGAGATGGATGCAGGCCCCCTGCTTCTGGTCGGTCACGAGCTTCGACGACCAGACCTGCGCGCCCGTCTTCAGCTCCAGGCAGACCAGCTCGCCGGAAGAGCGGGCCGAGTAGACGTGGTCGCCCAGGATGAGCCCCGTCGACGTGTTGCTCAGGATCCGCTTCTGGGTGGCCCTCTTCTCGGGCCAGAGCACGGTGACGCCCGGCTTGTCCGCGGAGAGCCGCAGCATCAGGCCGCTGACGAGCAGAAGGTCGCCCTGCACGACCGGGGTGGCGATGGCGGAATCGGCTCCGGTGATCAGGTCCTCGCGCCAGTGGACCTTTCCGGTGGCGGGATCGAGCGACGTCAGCGACTCGGCGGTCCACACGATGAATTGGCGGACGCCGCCCGCGCTGATGCAGACCGGCGAGCTGAAGGTCCCCGTCTCGTCGATCGCCTTCCAGACCTCCTTTCCGCTGCCGCGGTCGAGGGCGATCACCGCGGCGCCGGGCTTCGCCCCGATGCACAGCAGAAGAAGATCCCCTTCGACGAACGGACAGGGCGTGCATCGGAGCTCGACGTCGGGGTAGTCCTTCTGGAGATCCCGCTTCCACACGACGGCGCCGCTCGCGGCCTCGAAGCAATGAAGATGACCGACGCCGCCCAGCGTGTAGAGTTTCCCGTCGCGCAGGACCGGCGTCGCGTGGGGCCCTTTCCGGTTCGGCTCGTCGAAGGCCCAGTCGGGATACGTCACGTCGTAGGCAAGGGTCCAGAGCGGCTTCCCCGTGGCTTCGTCGAAGGCGTGGACCCGCTCGCGCGCGGCGGGCTTGTTCAGGAGCGAATCGGTGACGAACACCCGGCCCCCGCCGATGACGGGCGTGGAGAAGCCCACTCCGAGGGGGGCGCGCCAGCGGACCTCGAGTCCGGCGGCCGGGAAGGCCTCGAGAATGCCGGTCTCGGCCCAGGCGCCGTCGCGCTTCGCGCCGCGCCACTGCGGCCAGTCGTCGGCCCGGACGGCGCCGCCGACCAGGACCAGCGCGGGCAGGACGCCGCTCAGGATCCTCATTTCTCCGCCCGCAGTTCTTTCAGCGTCTGTTCGACCTCGGCGCGGGAGAGCCAGTCGGGCGGCGCGAACTTGAGCGCCTTTTCGAAATCCGCGAGCGCCCCCGCCCGGTCCTTGAGCGCGCGGCGCGCCTCGCCGCGGACGATGTAGGGCTCCGGAAGCGTTCCTCCGAAGTCGATCGCCTTCGTCGCGTCCGCGGCCGCCCCGGCGTGATCGCCCTTGGAGAGCAGCGCGAAGCCGCGGTTCGACCAGGCCAGCGCCGACTTCGGATTCTGCGCGAGGGCCCGGTCGCAGTCGCGGAGGGCGTCGTCCCAGCGCTCCAGGACGAGATACATGCCGGCCCGGTTGACGAGGGCGAGGACGAGATGGGGGTCGAGATCGACGGCGCGGCCGTAGTCGCGGATCGCGTCGTCGATCTTGTCCTTCCGGTAATGAGCGGTGCCGCGATTCATGTAGGCCAGCGCGAACCCCGGCTGCAGGCGGATCGCGGCGTCCGCATCCTCGATCGCCGCGTCCAGGTTTCCCAGCAGTACCTGGGCTCCCGACCGGTTGGAGAGCGCGACGACGAGCTTCGGATCCAGCTCGATCGCGCGGTTGCAGTCCTTGAGGGCCCCCGCCGCGTCGCCGGCCGAGATCCGCGCGCCGGCACGGTTGGCGTAGGCCAGGGCGTAGGTCGGGTCGAGCTCGAGGGCGCGGCCGGCGTCGCGGGCGGCGCCCTCGTAGTCCTCCAGCGTCAGCCGGGCGCCCGACCGGGTCGCGTAGAGCACGCCGAAGAGCGGATCGGCGTCGATGCCGCGGCTGCAGTCATCGAGGCTTCGGGCCGCCTCCCCCTTCTCCAGCCAGGCGGCCGCCCGGACGGCGTAGGCGACCGCGGAGCTGGGGTTCACGTCGATCGCCCGCGTGGCCTCGGCGATCGTCGCGTCCCAGTTCTTCTGCTGATGCCAGTAGCAGGCGAGATCGGCGCGCGTCGCCGCGGAGTGGGGGGCGATGTGCAGGCCCTTCTCGAGCCACTTGAGCCGCTGCCCGAGGTCCGGGGTCCAGGTCGCCATCCAGCGGCAGTACTCCTCCGACGGCGCCTGCCGGAAGGCGCTGTTGAGGACGCCGCGGCCGCCGTCCTCGTCGTTCTTCACGTAGTACAGCCGGAAGGCCTCGATCAGGCGGTCGTTCACCGCGTCTTCCGCGAGCCGGGAAAGGCCCCACTTCTCGAGCGAGGCGCTCTCCTCCGCGCCGCCCTTCCCGAAGGCCGCCTCCGCCTCCTTGAGCAACGGGGTCGCCCGTTCGGCGACGTGGCTCTGATCGCTGTTCGGATCCGAGTAGAGCCGGAGCATGTAGCGTTCCAGCTTGAGGCGGCCCAGCAGGGACCAGGCCGGGGCGAAGCGGGGCTCCCGCCGCAGGGCTTCGTCGAGATCCAGCTCGGCCCCGCCCAGCCGTCCCTGGAGCAGGCGGCCCTGGGCGCGGACGAAGTAGGCCTGGGGCAGGCGGGGGTGGCGGCCGATGAAGTCCGTGATCCGCCGAGTCTCGTGCTCCAGCGCGTCGCGGATTTCCGCCGCGGACCGGGAATCCTGCCGGATCCACTCCTTCACCCGGAGCATGTTGGCCCGGAGCTCGCCCAGTTCGCGCAGCGCCTCCTTCTCGCTCTTCTCGCGGAGCGTGGCGGCGAGGAGGACCGCGGCCACCGCGACGCCGGCGGCCGCGACGGCGAGGATCGCCTTCCGGCGCCCGACGAACTTCCTCAGCCGGTAGACGGCCGAGGGCGGATGGGCGCGGATGGCCTCGCCCTTGAGCCAGCGGTCGAGATCCTCGGCGAGCTCCCGCGCCGTGGCGTATCTCTGGGCGGGGTCCTTCTCGAGGCACTTCATGACGATCGTCTCGAGCTCGCGCTCGACCCGCGGGTTGCGCCGCCCCAGCAGGACGGGATCCTCGTCGACGACCTTCTTCAGGAGGGCATAGACCTCGGTCTCCTGGAAAGGCGGCCGATCGGCGAAGAGCTCGTAGAGCGTCGCGCCGAGGGCGTAGACGTCGCTGCGGGCGGAGACGCGGGCGGAGTCGCCGGAAGCCTGCTCGGGGGCCATGTAGGCGGGCGTCCCCAGGACCTGGCCGGAGAGCGAAAGCGACGAGTCGACCGCGGTCGCCTTGGCGAGTCCGAAGTCCATCACGAAGAGGCGCTGCTTTCCTCCCGCGGTCTCGACCATAAGATTGGCGGGCTTGAGGTCGCGGTGGACGACGCCCTGCTCGTGGGCGTAGTGGATGGCGAGCGCGGCGTCGCGGACGAGCTCGATCAGCGCGCGCGGGTTGTTGCGCGGGACGCTGTCGAGGGTCCGGCCCGCGATGTACTGCATGGCGATGAAGGGGCGCCCCTTGGTCTCGCCGACCTCGTAGACGGAGGCGATGTGGGGATGGTTGAGGGCGGCGGCGGTCTGCGCCTCGCGCCGGAAGCGGGCGAGCTGTCCCGGGTCTTCATAGTGAAGGAACTTGAGCGCGACCCAGCGCCGCAGCTCGCGGTCCCATCCGCGCCAGACCTCGCCCATGCCGCCGGCGCCCAGCCGGTCGACCTTGACGTACTTGCCGAGGTTGTTCGCGGGATCGGCGGCGGCGCCGGCGACGTCAGGCGGCAGGTCGCGGATCTTCTCGAGCTCGGCGCCGCCCGCGGCGGGCCGGAGCGTGGCGTCGAGGCGGTCGGCGCTGAGGAGCCCCTTGCGCACGAGGAGCTCGCCCAGGCGCGGCAGCGGCGTGACCCCCTCGGCCATGAGCCGGCCGAGGAAGGAGAGGCACTCGTCGACGGCCTGCCGGCTGCAGATGCCCTGTCCGACGACGAGCTGGGCGAACTGGAGGTCCTCGGGCGGCAGGGAGGCGCGGGGGGCGTCGTCGGCCATAGGATTAGTGGATTATAGCCCTCGCCGCCGCGCGGCCGGCGAAAGGCGACGCTCTTTCTCCGGGAATAACCCGCCGGGACTTGGCATCCTATGTTGATCGGGGAGGACGAGGTTCTTGGGAAAAACCCGGGGTCTGTTCGCGGCCACCGCGCTCTTCTTCGCCTCCGGCGCCACGGGCCTCGCCTATGAAGTGATCTGGTTCCGCCGCTTCTCCCACATCTGGGGCGCGTCCACCCTCGCGATGGCCGCCGTGGTCTCGTCCTTCCTCCTCGGGCTCGGCATCGGCGCCCATTTCCTCGGCCGCAAGGCCGACCGGATGCGGACCCCGCTCCGCGGCTACGCCTGGTGCGAGCTCGCGATCGGCCTCCTGGCCCTCCTCATCCCGCTGGAATCGAGCCTCCTCGCGGCCGCCACCGGCGCCCTCTATCCCGCCCTCCACGGACTCCCGGTGCTCTACTCGGGCGTCCGCATCCTCCTCACCTTCCTCGTCATCGGCCCGCCCTGCATCCTGATGGGCGGCACCTTCCCGCTCCTCGTCCGCCAGTTCGCGGGCGACGGCGACGTGGGGCCGACCGCGGGATGGCTCTACGCGATCAACACCGGCGGCGCCGCGCTCGGCTGCTACCTCGCCGGCTTCCATCTCCTGCCCTGGCTCGGCCTCTCCGGCACGAACTTCCTCGCGGCCGCCCTCAACGTGGCCGTCGCCGGGGGCGCCTTCCTCCTCGCCCGGCGCCTCGACCGCGACGTCCCCGCCGCGGAGGCCTCCGCGCCGGCGCCGCCCGCCCCGCAGGCCGGCGAGGCCGTGAGGCCCGCCGCGCTCTACGCGGCCGCCGCATTCACCGGATTCGCCGCCCTCCTGCTCCAGATGGTCTGGACCCGCGCCCTCTGCGTCATGCTCGGCGGCTCCACCTACGCGCTCACCTCGACGCTCTTCGTCATCCTCCTCGGGATCGGCCTGGGCAGCCTCCTCTTCCGCGCGACCGTCTCCCGCCTCACGAACCCGGCCCTCGCGGCCGCCGGGTCGCTCGCGGTCCTCATCCTCTCCGCGGGCGCGAGCCGGGGGCTCATCCACACGCTTACCACCGCCGTCGGGCTCGCGGGCCCGCTCCGCTCGATGGCGCTCGGCAACGCCGCCGTCTGCCTGGCGGCCAGCGCCGCGCTGGAGCTGCTCCCCTCGGTCTGCATGGGCTTCAACTTCCCGCTCCTGGTCCACCTGACCCGCCGGGGGGCCGCCGACGCGGGCCGCGCCGTCGGCACCGTCTACGCCTGGAACACGGCGGGCAGCATCGTGGGCGCCGCCGCCACCGCGCCGCTCGGG
>JACQFK010000596.1 GCA_016200125.1 Planctomycetota bacterium | reverse complement strand
GTCGCTCGCGTCCGGCACCGGGCTGTCCAAGAGCGCCGTCCAGGACGCGGTCAAGGTGCTCGTCCGGAGAAAGCTCATCCGCTCGATCCGGGCGTCGAGGACCGGCGCGCCGTTCTACGACGTGCGGAGGCCCTGGGGAGGGGGATCGAAGTAGTCCGCTGGGAGAGGGGCGGGGGAATTCCGCGGGAAATTGTGCTGGATTCCCCCGCCCGCGGCGTCTAGTCTATACCTAGAGGACCTAGGTATGGAACTCCGGCCGCTCGTCCTCGCTATCCTGGAAGCCCGTCCGCTCTACGGCTACGAGATCGCCCAGCGCGCCCGGCGGCGCGCCAACCTCCGCTGGGAGGAGGGCACCCTCTATCCCCTACTCCACCGCCTCGAGCGGGACGGCTTCCTCTCCTCGGCCTGGCGCAAGGCGCCGAACGGCAAGGACCGCAAGTACTACGGGCTCACCCGGAAGGGGAAGACCGCGCTCGCGAAGGAGCGCGCCGACTGGAAAGAGCAGGTCCGCGTGGTGTCCGAATTGCTTCTGGGAGGACGACATGGCAAACCGGGAAGAAGCGCTCCGTAGGATCTTCGAGGCCACCGGAGTCGAAGCGCGGCTCAGCGACGAGCAGAAGCGGGAGCTGCTGGCCCACCTCGAGGACGCCGTCGAGGCCAAGGTCGCCGCCGGCATCCCGGAGATGGACGCCGTCGGCCAGGCCTTCGTCGAGCTGGGGGACCTGAAGCGGATCGCCCGGAGCTTCCCCGCGCCGGCGGCCGTCGCCGCAACGGCGGAGGGCCCCCGGTTCCGGGTCTGGTCGGGCAGCCTCGGCGAGATGGGCTACCTCTTCCTGCTCTTCTTCACCTTCGTGCAGCTGCTGATCACTCCCGCGCTCGTCCAGGTGTTCATCAAGGTCCGCGTGCCGCTCCCCGGCCTGACGCTCCTGTTCTGGACCCTGAGCGGGTCGATGCGGACCTACTGGCCGCTCCTGGCGGCGGCGCTGATCGGCCTGGCCGTCGTCCTCTACCGCTTCCGCCGGCCCGGAAAAGGGCGGACCGCGCTCAACCTCGTGCTGGGGCTCGGAAGCGCGGCGCTGCTGGGGGGAGTCTTTGCGGGGGTGCTTCTACCCTTCGTAAGCCTGCTGCAGGGGCTGCAGCGCTAGGGGTCCCTACTTCTTCTTCGACTTCTCGACGAACTCGGCCAGCTTCTTGAGCGCCTCGATCGGCGAGAGCTTGTTGTAGTCCAGCGACGCGAGCTCGTCGCGGATCGGGTCGCGCTCGACCTTCGGAGCCGCGGAGAAGAGCGCCAGCTGCTGGAGCTCGCCGGGCTTGGGCTTGTGCGCCGCGATCTTGGGCCGGTCGGTCTGGTCGAGCGTCATCGACTCGAGGCCCGCCAGGATCACCTTCGACCGCTCCACGACCGGCTTGGGGATGCCCGCCAGCCGCGCGACGTGGATGCCGTAGCTCTTGTCGGTCGGCCCCTCCACGATCCGGTGCAGGAACACGATCCCCTCCCCCCACTCCTTCACCGAGACGTGGAGGTTGCGCACGCCCTTGAGCACGCGGCCGAGCTCGGTGAGCTCGTGGTAGTGCGTCGCGAAAAGGGTCCGCGCCTTCAGCTTGTCGTGCAGGTACTCGGTCACCGCCCAGGCGATCGAGACGCCGTCGAAGGTCGAGGTGCCCCGCCCGATCTCGTCCAGGATGATCAGGCTCCGGTTCGTGGCGTTGTTCAGGATGTTCGCCGTCTCGCTCATCTCGACCATGAAGGTCGACTGCCCGCGCGTGAGCTCGTCGGCGGCGCCGACGCGGGTGAAGATGCGGTCGACGGCGCCGATCTTCGCCGAGCCGGCCGGAACGTAGGAGCCCATCTGCGCCATCAGCGCGACCAGCGCCGCCTGGCGGATGTAGGTCGACTTGCCCGCCATGTTCGGCCCCGTGATGAGCGCGACGGGCTTCTCCCCGGTGAGCACCACTTCGTTCGGCACCACCTTGTCCTCGACCATCATCTCGAGGACGGGATGCCGCGCGTCGCGCACCTCGAAGGCCGTCGAGTCGTCCACCTCGGGAAGGACGTACTTGTTCTCGCCGGCGACCTGCGCGAGCGACGCGGCCGTGTCGAGGAAGGCCAGCGAGCGGGCCGTCTGCTGAAGCTCGGCGATCTCCTCGGCCACGCGGGCGCGCACCTTCTGGAAGACCTCGTACTCCAGGTCCTTCAGGCGGTCCTCCGCGTTGAGGACCATCGTCTCGTACTCCTTGAGCTCCGGGGTGATGTAGCGCTCGGCGTTCTTGAGCGTCTGCTTGCGCACGTAGCCCGAGGGGATCTTCTCCTTGTGCGCGTTGGTGATCTCGATGTAGTAGCCGAACACCTGGGTGTAGCCGACCTTGAGCGAGGGGATGCCGCTGCGCTTCACCTCCTCGGACTCGAAGTTCGCGATCCAGCTCTTCCCGTCCGTCGCGATCGAGTGGAGCTTGTCGAGCTCGGCGTCGAAGCCGCGCTTCACGATGCCGCCCTCGGTGAGCAGGTGGGGAGGGTCGTCCTGCAGCGCCTTCCCGAGATAGCCGGCCAGCTCCGCGTGCGTGCCGAGGCGCTGCGACGCCAGGCCCTTCGCCTTGAACTTGATCGACGCGAGCGCCGGGAGCGGCAGGAGCGAGGAGCGCAGGCCCACGAGATCGCGGGCGTTGGCGCGGCCCGAACCGACCCGGGCGAGCGCCCGCGCGCGGATGTCCTCGACCCGGATCAGCGGCGAGGTCACCCACTCGCGCAGCAGCCGCGCGCCCATCGGGGTCCGCGTCCGGTCGAGCACCCAGAGCAGCGAGCCCTTCCGCTCCCCGCCGCGCAGGGTCTCGGTGAGTTCGAGCGAGGCCTGCGTCTGCCGGTCCAGGAACATCCGCCCCTCCCCGACATAGCGCTCGAGGCGCGTCAGGTGCTGGAGCGGCCCCTTCTGGGTCTCCTTGAGATAGGCGAGCACCGCGCCCGCGGCGGCGACGGCGGGCCCGAGCTCCTCGCAGCCGAAGCCGCGCAGCGACTTCACCCCGAAGTGCTCGCAGAGCGAGCGCTTCGCGTTGTCGCGGTCGAAGGTCCAGTCGTGGAAGGGGGTGAGCAGTCCGCCCGCCGCGGCCTGGACGCGCGGCCCCTGGGTCTCGACCATAGACGAGGGCAGCAGCGTCTCGCTCGGCGAGAGCCGGACGAGCTCGTCCGGCAGGCGGTCGCCGGGCACGTCGGCGAGGCGGAACTCGCCGGTCGAAAGATCCACCCACGCGAGCCCCGTCTTCGGGCCGTCGGTCACGGCGGCGGCGAGGTAGTTGTTCTTCTTCTCCTCGAGGATCGACTCCTCGACCAGCGTGCCGGGCGTGATGACCCGGACGACGCCGCGGTCGACGATGCCGTCGGCCTCCTCGGGATCCTGCAGCTGCTCGCAGACGGCGACGCGGTGCCCCGCCTTGAGGAGCCCGTTGATGTAGGACTGCGACGAGTGGAAAGGGATGCCGCACATGGGGATGCGCGCGTCTCCCTTGGAGCGCGAGGTAAGGACGATGCCGAGGACCTTGGACGCGGTCTTGGCGTCCTCATAGAACATTTCGTAGAAGTCACCCAGGCGGAAGAGGAGGATATCCTCGGCGTGTTTCGCCTTGATCTGGGAGTACTGCTCCATGAGGGGGCTGGCCACCGCGCGAGTATAAGGAGCCCCCCAGCCCAAGAAAAGGAATTACGCCGGCCGGTTCGCCTCGAAGAGCAGCTTGACCGAGGGGCGGTTCAGCGTGATGAGCGTGAAGATCCCGAGGACGGTGCCGAAGGGCATCATCAGGCAGGCAACCGCGGCCACCACGACGCAGAACGTGTGGCGTCGCCGACGCCCAATCGCCTTGGCGGCGACGAAGAGCAGCGACGCGATCGTCCAGCCGGCCACGATGAACAGGGATCCCGCGACGACGAAGAGCCATCCGAAGAAGGGGGGCGGCCCGTGGCCCGACTTGTCCTTCATGAACGAGTCGCCCCCGAAGACGATGGCCAGTCCCATCGCGACGTGCAGGATGGGCATGCAGGCGAAGAGCGCGGTGAGGCCGGACACCACGTAGTGGCCGATTTGGAGCTGGCGCAGCTGCTCCTCGTCCTTCGATGCCGAAGCCGGCGCGGCGCCGTTGAGCATCGTCCCGCAGTGCTTGCACTTGATCGCCTCGACGAGGATCGGCTCGGCGCAGTAGGGGCAGGGACGCTGCTTCTCCATGCCTCTAGTCTATCACCTCGAGGCCAGGACCGAGCAGCAGACGCCGATCTCGTAGAGCACGAGGAGCGGCAGGACGAAGACGACCATGCTGAGCAGGTCGGGCGGCGCGAGGACCGAGGCCAGAACCAGATTCGCCAGGATCGCGTGGCGCCGCCAGCCCCGCCAGCGCCGCGGCTCGACGACCCCGATCTTCGTGAGGAAGACCATCACGAGCGGGAGCTGGAAGATCGCGCCGAGCATGATGGTCAGCGTCAGCACGAGGCCCAGGTAGTCTCCGATATTGAGGACCGGCTCGACCTTGTCGAGCGGCATCATCGTGATCATTCCGTAGAGTGCGTAGGGGATCAGAATGAAGTAACCGAACGTGCAGCCGAGGACGAACAGGAGAAAGGATGCCGGGGCGAAAGCTCTCACGTAGCGTCTCTCCTCGCGGTAGAGGCCGGCGCCGACGAAGCCCCAGAGTTCCCGCGCGATGTAGGGCGAGGCGAAAAAAAGCCCCACGATGCTCGCGAGCTTCATGACCGCGCCCACCGACTTGGTGACGTCGTCGGTGATGAAGCGCGCCGGAAGCCCCAGCCAGGCCATCGCCCGGAAATGAGGGAGCGTGGCGATGCCGATCAGGCTCTTGTAGAAGACCATCGCCACCGTGACCGCGATCGACAGCGCCAGGATCGAGCGTATCAGCCGCGTGCGCAGCTCGTCCAGGTGCTGGACGAAGCTCATGCGGACTTCGGGGTCGTCTCCGCGGGCTTCTCGGGGGGCGCCTTCGCCTCGGCGAGCAAGGCCTCCTCGCCCTCCTTCAGGCCCTTCTTGAACTCGTTGAGCCCCGAGCCCACCGAGCGCATCAGCTGGGGGATCTTCTGGGCCCCGAACAGCAGCAGCACCACCACCGCCACCAGCACGATATGGGTCGCGCTCATGGTCGCCAGCATCGGAGTCATGGAAGCTCCTTTCATCCTCAGGCTCGGGACGGACGGGAAGATCGGTCGGATTCATCGGATATCGGCTTCTCTCTAGGCGGCGCCCAGGAGCTCGAACAGAGAGGACACGAAGGGCCGGTGGACCTCCTCGGGGCAGCCCTCCAGCTCCTCCGCGGAGATCTCCCGCAGGCGCTGCATCGCGCGGGTCAGCGTCGCGGGCGAGATCCCTTCGCGCGCCGCCGCTTCGCAGGCGGGTCCGCCGTCGGGATCCAGGAACAGGGAGCGGACCGCCGAGAGCGCGGGCGGGGAAAGCTCCTGCCGCGCCCGTCCGGCCACGCGACCGGCCGCCTCGCGGCCGATCGCTTCGAGCAGCGGCGGGAGGCCGGGACCCGCCGCCAGGTCCGACAGCGGGGCGCAACGGCGCGCGCCGCGCCGGTCGCGCATGTCCATCGCGTGGCCGACGCCGTCGAGCCGCTTCGCGAGCGGCCGCAGGAGGACGTCGATCACCCGGCCCAGGGCCCCGGCGCGCGCCTCGCGGAGGGTGGACGAGGCGCGGCTGGAGCCGTGGCAGAGCCGGAACTGGAATTCGAAGTCCGACATCGCGCGGCGGAACTCCTCGCTCGAGGAAAGTTCGCGGCGGCAGACGTCGGCCGCCTGGTCGGGCCCCTCGAGGGAGAACTCCCCCAGGATGTCCAGGTCGGTCGTCCCGAAGGCCGGCCGGGGCGCCTCGCCGAAAAGGTCGGTCACGGCGAGTTCGAAGGCCTCGGAATCGTAGTCCCGGCGCCAGCCCGGCTGGCGGGCGTCGAGCATTCCGATCCACCCGCGGATCCAGTCGGCGGGCGCGACTCTCGGGGCGTCCATCATCATCCTCTACCTATATGCACGCGCCGAGAGGACGATTTTTCACGAAATCGGCGCAAATCAGGATTGAGGGGCGGGGGACCCGCAGTACATGCATTTGAGGGCGCTGGCCTTCATCGGCTTCCCGCAGTTTCCGCAGGCCCGGAGACCCCGGCGCTGACGGCCCTCCTGCTGGGGAGCCGGAATCCAGACCTCCAGAGGGCAAGAGGGGCAGGCAATCTTTCCGCCCACCTCCGACCGGGGAGCGGACATCGTCGTCCCGCAGGAGCACTGGAAACGGACGTCCTCCCCGTCGAGAATTCCCTGGCGAGGGACGTATTCCCCGAACCGTTCGAGCCCCTGCTTGGCGCAGAGGACGCTGCAGAAGCCCGCGTGCATGAATCCATCCCGGCCCAACTGGATGACGCCGTTGCAGACGCGGCAGCGGGAGATGCCCAGGGCGGCGTCCTTCCTGGCTTTCAGATAGACGCCCATCCGTTCGAGGGAGGGCCGCGGAACTCGCAGGGGCTGGCCGCACCCGCAGAGGATGCTCTCGCCGAACGTGTCGAGCGGAGCCTCGGCTCTCTCAAGACAGCCGGGACATCCGAAGGAGAGGACATCGTCCTTGAGACCGAAGACGCTGGGCGACTCCCCGAGCCCCGGACCGGTCGCGTCAAAGTCCCGCAGGCTGACCGTCTGCAGCTTGTCAAGCCGGCTTCCGTCCAAAGCGCGAAGGCCCTCGCCGGCCAGCGTCGCGAGCAGCCCGACGTCTGCGGGCATGAACCGATTCATCCCGCTCAATGGATCCTCGACGTCGGAGACGGCGCCCCCCAGCTTGAAGCGCGCCTGGTCGAGGGCTTCGTCCAGCACCAGGGCGATGTCGGGGATCAGCTTCTGAAGGGCGAAGTTGAGCCGGTCGAGCGTCTCGGGGGAGGCTTCCCTCTTCCGGATGGCGCGATCTGCGCTCTCGAGCGCGACGACGACCGTGCGGGAGCGGTCGGGATTCTCCAGGAGCTGGCGGGCGAGTCTGGTCAGCTCAACCCGGAGTTCGGCCGACGCTGCGCCCGAGAGCGGATGATGTATTTCTCCCTTCGCGAAGGCGTCGGCGCAAAACTCCAGCATCGAAGCGCGAAGGAATTCCTGCGCGCGGTCCCGCTTCCCCTGATTGAGGAAGGCCGATACGGATTCGAGCATCCGCAGTATTCGACGCCCGGGGAGGGCGGCCCGTTTCGTCAGGGCAGGATGAAGGCGTCCGTGTAGCCCTGGCGCTGGAGCTTCGCGAGCTCCCGCTGGGCGTCCTCGTACTTCGGGAAGGAGCCGACCAGCACCAGGTAAAGCAGGGGCGGGCCCGCGAGCGGGCGAACCGCGGCGTTCAGCTTGCCGGCCTCGGCGCGGGCGTCGTCCTCGCGGCCGAAGGCGCCCACCTGGACCGAGTAGCCGGACAGGCCCAGGCGCGGCGCGACCTGCTTGCCGTAGGGGCCGGCGGCGTTCACCAGCCGGAGCTCCGTCTGGCCGCCCTTGAAGTCGCCCGCGCGGAACAGCGCCATCGCGTACTCGTAGTGCAGCTCGTCGTTCGTGACCGAGCGGCCGCGCTCCCCCGAGGGCGCCGCCGCCACCGACCGGAAGCCCTCCAGCGCCCGGGCCGCGTCGCCCTGCATCCGGAGGGCCACCGCGCGGCGGAAGAGGATCTCCCAGCGCAGGGGAGCGGGCGGCTGGTCGAGCAGCGCCTGGTCGAAGGCGCGGATCGCGGGCTCGGGCTGGCCCCCGCCGAGCCGGCACTTCCCCGCCTGCATCCGGATCTCGGCGCGCTGGGCGTCGCCGGGATTCTCCGCCAGGAAGGCCTCGTACTGCGAGGCCGCCCGGTCCCACTGCCCCTGGAGCATCGCGCGCTCCGCCTCGTGGAGCAGGTGGGGGTTCGAGCGCGTCGGCGGCGGCTGGGAGCAGCCGGCGATCAGCGCCGCCGCCAGAACCCGGAGCAGGATCCGCCTATTCACGCATCCTCCCCTCGTGCGGCTTGAAGACGTCCAGCACGCGGCCGATCAGGTCGATCTTCTTCAGCTTGGGGGCGCGCAGCGCGGCGATGTGGATCCCGTACATTCCCACGCAGATCAGCAGGAAGGCCGCCATCAGCTTGAGCAGAGTCTCGAGCCGCGTCATGCCCTCCTTCGACGCCCCTTCCAGGAGCCTCGACTTGACGTCGCGGTTCAGGATGTTGCACTCGGGGGAGCAGAAGGTGCCCTGCGGCGTCACCAGGGAGCAGGACTTGCAGATCGGGCTGTGGCACTGGTGGCACATCGTCGCCGCCGGCGCCTCCTTGTGGTTGATGCAGGTCTTGGGCATGGCCGTCAGGGGTTCCCCGGCGGAACGAGCCGGGCGAGCTCGCGGAGCCCGTCCTCGTCGCTGCGGTCGACGACGAGCAGCTGCCGCAGGACGCGGATCGCCTCGTCGCGGCGGCCCGCGATCTCGTGGCAGCGCGCCAGCTTCAGGTAGGGCTCCTTCCAGCGGCTCCGGTGCTTGATCGCGAACTGGTAGCCCAGCGCCGCGTCCTCGGTCCGTCCCGCGGCGAACTGCTTCTCCGCCTGCTCGAACACGCCAATCGCCTCCTCCTCGGGGGCGGGCTCGTGGGTCGGCCAGCAGCCGCCCGAGAGCAGCGCCAGGATCGCGAGCGCGCGCGCGTTTCTCATCGGGACTTCTCCACCGGCATCACGTAGATCGGGACGAAGCTGCGGTCGCTCTTGCCCGCCACCACGTCGGTCACCGTGACCTTGACGCGGTAGCGGCCCGCGGCGAGGTTCGCGGGAAGCGGGAGATGAAAGCTCTGGTAGAACTCGGCGGCCGGGCCGTTGGAGCTGATCCGGTCCTCTCGCTCGTCGACGCTGGCCCGCTCCCACGCGGGGACCGCCTGCTCCACCGAGCGGTCGTCGACCAGCTTCCACTCGTACCTCAGGTGGAATGTATGCTTGTCGCCGGAGCGCTGCAACGCAAAATTCCTCGGCTCGACGTAGAGGTGGACGTCGCCGCCGGGCGCGACCCGGTCGTTCTCCGCGGGCGTGTAGTCGCGGAAGCGGCGGACCCGCGAAACGAGCTCCGCCCGCTCGATCGTGAAGCCGGCCGCGGCGCGCTCCTCGTCGGCGAAGCGTGCGAGCAGCTTTCCCGCCTCCTTGTGGTCGCCGAGCTCGCGCCGCAGGAAGAACTCCACGTAGGGGGCCAGCCGGTTCGTTTTCGACCGGATCGAGGAGACGATGCGCTCCGCCTCCTCGAGGTTCCCCGCCGCCGCCTGCAGGAGGGCGAGGCGGAGCTTCTCCTCGTCGCTCGCCGGATGGCGCGCGGCGACCTCCTTCTGGAGCTTGAGCACGTCCTCGGAGGTCGGCTCCTTCTTCAGGGGGATCTCGGCGGCGGTCTGGACCACGCCCGCCTTCGCGGGAGGAGGCGCCTGCGGCTCCGCCGGCTCGACCCCGCCGCCCGGAGGACAATCGGGAACGGCCGCGGGCTCGGGAAAGGTCAGCCGGAAGCCGGGGTCCGGGGCGGGACGCTCGAGAACCAGGGGCGCGGCGGGCTCGGCGGGCGCGGAGCAGGCGGAGAGGAAGAGCGCCGATGCGTAGATGGTGAAACAGACCCCTCTCATCCTTCTTCCCCCCCTCGAATCCCGGTGCGGCGGCGGCCGCTCTGCTACTTCAACTTAGATCTTATTCCATCGCCGGCTTTTTGCAAGAGCTCGAGGATTTTCTCGATCTTGCCGATCTTCGCGGGCACGTCGGCGGACGCGGGCGCCTCGTCCTTCACGCCCGTGTAGGTGTCGCGCGCCTTGATGAAGAAGGCCTGCGCGGTCTCGAGCTTCATGGAGAGGGTCTTGAGCTTCTCGGGATCATCGGGGAGGTTCTTGACCGCGCCGAGGACCTCCACGGCCAGCGGCTTGCCCTCAACCACGAGCTGGTCGGCCTCGGCGACGAGGACGTCGGCCTTCTTCGCCGGCTTCGGCTCGGGCTTGGGCTCGGGCTTGGGCTCGGGCTTCGGCTCCTCCTTGGGCTTCTCCGGCTCGGGCTTGGGCTTCTCGGGTTCCGGCTTCGGCTTCTCGGGCTCCGGCTTCGGCTCGGCCGGCTTGGGCTTCTCCGGCTCCGTCTTGGGCTTCTCCGGTTCGGGCTTCGGCTCTTCCTTCGGCTTCTCGGGCTCCTCCTTGGGCTTGGGGATGTCGTTCGGAGTGAGCGGGGCGACCACGGTCTCGAGCCGCTTCGGGTCGCGCTTCTCGTCGGGCTTCTTCTCCTCGGGCTTCCCGGGGTTGAACTTCTGGGTGATGAACTCCGGCGCGTCCGCCTTCTTGAAGATCTCGCCGATCGGCCCCTTCCACTTCACGAGGGTGCGGCCGAGCTCCATGGCGAAGACCTTCTGCTTCTTCTGCTCCTCGCCCGCGGTCGCGGCGTCGACCTTCGTGTCCTTGCCCTGGGCGGCGGCCACGCGGGCCAGGTCGTCGGTGCCGGACTCGACCTCGCCGCGCAGCTTGTCCAGCTCGGCGACCACGCGGTTGCGCTCGGACTCGCTGAGCTTGTCCGGGGCGTCGGCGAATTTCTGCTGCTCGTCGATGAAGGCCTTGGCGCGGTCGCGCGCCTCCAGCGCCCGCTTGTAGCGCCGGTCCAGGTCCGGCAGCTGGGCCTCCTCGCCCTTGGCCTCGGGCTTGAGGATGTACTTGTTCACCAGCGCCATGAAGAGGCCGGGCTTGGAGTTGCCGTCCTTGTCCTTCCGGGGGATGAAGCCGTAGGCGACCATGCCCGCCAGGAGGAGGAGGATCACCAGCAGCATGTACTTGCCGACCTTGCCGCTGCCTTCCTGGGAGGGGGCCGAGCGGAGGGCCGGGCGGGCCGCGCCGGCGCTGACCGGGGCGCCGGGGCGTCGCGGAGCTCCGGGGCGGGCGGCGGCGGCCGGGGGCGCCGCGGGAGCGGGCGCCGCCGACGGGGCGGGACGGACGCCGGTGGCCGGCTTCCGGACTCCCGTGCCGCGCTGGGGGCTCGGCTGGTTCATCGCCATGGCGTTCTCCTTTAGTCCCGCAACTCCATCAGCTTCTTGCGGACCGTGATCAATGCTTCCTGGTACTGCGTCGTGTCGTACTTGTTCCCCGATTTCTCGTTGGCCTGGGTCAGGAGGCCCATGCCGTCGGAGATCAGCTTCTTGCCCTTTTCCAGATCCGCGCGCAGGGACGACTTCTGCCCGTCGTTCAGCGAGTGGCTGCCGAGCAGGGCCTCGTTCTTCTTGATCAGGGCGAGCCCCTGGTCGCATTTCGACATCCCTTCCCGCTCCAGGCCGCCGACGTCGGGCGGCCTTGGTTTAGACGTCTCCTTGGGGGCGGGCATCTCATGTTTTTCGGAACTTCCCGACATCATGAACCCGCCGATGCCGAGGAGGGCGACGACCGCGCCGCCGATGGCGATCATCATCGTCGAGTTCGACTTCGCGGCCTGCACCGGCACGGGGCGGGAGGAGCCCTGCCTCTGGCCGGAGCGCGTGGGGGGGCCGGACGCTCGGCCGCGCGAGGTGGCCGGCTTGGCCGCAGGCTTCGACGCGGGGACGTTGACGGCGGGCTGGCCCAGCCGCGTCGTGGGACGCCCGGGACGCTGGTTCGCCATGCTTGATCCTTTCAGGCGCGCGCGCCCTGTCCGGCAACTACTCCGACTTCACGATGCCCTTCTTGAAGACGAGGTCGCGCTCCGGCGCGGCCTCGGGTTTCTCGTGCGAATGGCCCTTGTCCGGGTTGGCCGGCTTGTGGCAGCTGGGGCAGTCGTAGTCGTGGCTCGTGAAGATGTACCCGCCCCTCACGGTGAGGTCCCCCTTGGGGAGGCTCGTGCCGCAGACCGTGCAGAACTCGACCATGATCTTCCTCCTATCGCGCCCCCGCCTTCGCGGGCGACGCTGCTACGGCGGGGCTACCGCCGGCCGAAGCCAGGCGGCAGACCAGCGATTCCAGGACCGCCACCTCGTTCCCCCCCGACGTCTTGAGCGCGACGTCCGCCTTCAGGATCTCCCCGTGCTTGTCCACGAGCTCCCCCAGGGAGTGCCCGTCGACGAGCCTCAGGAACTCGTCCGCGAAATACGTGATCTGCAGCTGCGACGTCACCTCGAAGCGGCGGCGGCCGGCGGCGAGCAGCTTCTTCGCCTCGGCGAGCTTGCGGTACTGCCAGGCGAGCTTCCACACCAGCACCTGGACCGCCTCGCCCGAATGGATGAGCGCGCGCAGGACCCGGTAGGCCCGGGCGACGTCCTTCGACGCCGCGGCGAGCGAGAGCTCGTACACCTCGCGCTCCTCCTGGTAGCCCACGAGCGACCGGACGTCCTCCGCCGAGATCGACGTCCGCGCGCCCGCGTGGGCGGCCAGCTTCTCCAGGTGGCCCGCCAGGGCGGAGAGGCTGCTGCCCCCCGCGCGGGACGCGAGCAGTTCGCCCGCCGCGCGGTCGAGGGTCTTGCCCAGCCGCTGGGCCTCGGAGGCCAGCCAGCGCTGCAGATCTCCCGGTTTCAAAGAGCGGCACTCGACCAGCAGGGCGCCCGCCAGGGCGGGCACCTTGTCGGTCGGCACCAGCGCGGCCAGCACGTTGGCGGCCGACGGCTGCTTCAGGTATCCGCGGAGCGCCTCCGCGTGATTGTGGACGAAGTTCCCCTCGTCCACCAGAACGACCAGTTTTTTCTTGGCCAGGAAGGGGGGCGTGTAGAGCTCGTCCGCCACGCGGGCCCAGTCCGTCTCGGACGAGGCCAGCCGGATCAGGTTCGCCCCAAGCTCCGGATCCGACTCCGCCAGAAGGGCCGCCGCGCGGTCCCGCAGCAGCGCTTCCGGACCCGCAATCACATAGACGGGCGCCGGTCCCTTCTTCCCCCGGAGTTCCGCTGCAAACGCTGCGAAATCCATAGTGTCAAAGAGAAGCGCCCAGTATAGCACCCTGCGGAGGAGGGTCAAACACTAAACTTCCCGGGACGTGGGAGCGCGAGGCCGACTAGGTCAGCCCTTCTGAATAAGTGAAGATCA
>JACQFK010000595.1 GCA_016200125.1 Planctomycetota bacterium | reverse complement strand
CTGGAGCTGATCCGCCGGCTGACCGCGACGGACGACGACCGGATGCCGCCGGCAAAGTCGAAGCGCAAGCTCTCGCCCGCGCAGATCGCCCTCGTGCGCCGCTGGATCGCGGAAGGGGCTCCCTGGGGGACCCACTGGGCGCTCGTCCCGCCGAAGCCGCCGCCCGCTCCTGAAACGAAGAACCGCCGCTGGCGCCGGAATGCGATCGACGACTTCGTCCTCGTCCGCCTCGAACGGGAGGGGCTCGAGCCGTCGCCCGAGGCGGACAAGGCCACGCTCCTCCGGCGCGTCACGCTCGATCTCACGGGCCTGCCGCCGACCCCGGAGGAGGCGGACGCCTTCGCGGCCGACGCTGCGCCGGACGCCTACGAGCGCGTGGTCGACCGGCTCCTGGCCTCGCCGCGCTACGGCGAGCGGATGGCGATCCGCTGGCTCGATGCCGCGCGCTACGCCGACACCAGCGGCTACCAGAACGACGGCCCGCGCGACATGTGGCGCTGGCGCGACTGGGTGATCGACGCGTTCAACTCCAACATGCCCTTCGACCGCTTCAGCGTCGAGCAGCTCGCCGGCGACCTGCTGCCCGGGGCGACGCTCGACCAGCGGATCGCCACCGGCTTCAACCGGAACCACCGCGGCAACTCGGAGGGCGGCATCATCCCCGAGGAGTACCAGGTCGAGTACGTGGTCGACCGCGTCGACACGACGGCGACCGTGTGGCTGGGGATCACCCTCGGCTGCGCCCGCTGCCACGACCACAAGTACGATCCGTTCACGCAGGAGGAGTTCTACCGGCTCTTCGCCTACTTCAACACGATCCCCGAGCAGGGACGCGCCGTGAAGGCGGGCAATTCGCCGCCCTTCATCCAGGCGCCCACGCCCGAGCAGTTCGCGGAGCGGAAGCGGCTGGACGCCGAGCTCCAGAAGGCCCGGGAACTCCTCCTCCGGCAGGTGCGGACCTTCGGCGCCCATCTGTCGGCCTGGGAATCCTCCGTGAAGCCGGACGAGGTCGCCCCCTGGACGCCGACCGACGGCCTCAGCGCGCGCTTCGAGCTCGACGGCGACGCCGCGCCGGCGAAGGCCGCGGGCGGGCCGCCCGAGTATGTCGAAGGTCGTGCGGGCCGCGCGGCCTCCTTCGACGGGACGCGCCACTTCGAGGCGGCGGAGGTCGGCAAGTTCGGCTACTTCGACAAGTTCACGCTGGCCGCCTGGGTCCGCGACGGCAGCGGCACGCTCCTGTCGCGCATGGACGAGGTGGGCCGCGAGGACGGCTATCAGGTCCACCTCGAGAAGAGCAGGATCCAGGTCAACCTGGTCAAGCGCTGGCTGGACGACGCGATCCGCGTGGAGACGGAGCGGGCGCTGGAGCCGGGCTGGCATCACGTCGCGGTGACCTACGACGGGTCGCGCGCGGCGGCGGGCCTGACGGTCTACGTCGACGGCAAACCCGAGCGGCTCAAGGTCCACCTCGACTTCCTCAACCAGTCCTTCGCGTCGGAGCATCCCTTCCGCATCGGCGCGGGGCGCGAGCCCTTCCGGGGGACGATCGACGAGGTCCGCGTCTACTCCCGGAACCTGACGCCGGAGGAGATCGGATGGATCGCGGCGACCGACGATATCGGCGAGCTCCTCAAGCGCCCCGGGGCGGAGCGGAGCCGGGCCGAGGAGGGCAAGGTGGCCGCCTGCTTCCTCGAGCGCTTCGCGCCGAAGGAATTCCGCGACGCGCGCCGCAACGTTGTCGCGCTCAGCCGGAAGAAGCAGGCTTTCGAGGAGAGCCTGCCCACGGTCATGGTCATGGAGGAGATGGCGTCGCCGCGCGACACCCACGTCCTGATCCGCGGGGAGTACAACCGGCCCGGGAAGCCGGTCGCTCCGGGCGTCCCCTCCGCGCTGCACCCGCTCCCGCCGGGCGCGCCGCCGAACCGGCTCGCGCTGGCGCGCTGGATCGTCGATCCGGCCAACCCGCTCACGGCGCGCGTGGTCGTGAACCGCTGGTGGCAGATGTACTTCGGAGCGGGCATCGTCCGGACGGTCGAGGACTTCGGCGTCCAGGGCGAGCGGCCCGGCCACCCCGAGCTGCTCGACTGGCTGGCGGCGGAATTCCTGCGGAGCGGCTGGAACGTCAAGCAGCTCCAGAAAACGATCGTGACGAGCGCCGCGTACCGGCAGTCGTCGCGGCTGACGCCCGCGCTGCGGGAGCGCGATCCCGACAACCGCCTGCTCGCGCGGGGGCCGCGCTTCCGCCTTCCCGCCGAGATGGTTCGAGACCAGGCGCTGGCGGCGAGCGGCCTGCTGGTCGAGCGCCTCGGCGGCCCCTCGGTGAAGCCCTACCAGCCCGAGGGCCTCTGGAAGGAGATCGCGACCGACACGCAGTACGAGCCGTCCCGGGGCGCCGACCTCTATCGCCGCAGCCTCTACACCTATTGGAAGCGGACGGTCGTTCCGCCCACGATGTCGACCTTCGACGCGCCCGGCCGCGAGGCCTGCACGGTGCGCGAGACGCGGACCAACACGCCGCTCCAGGCGCTCGCGCTCATGAACGACGTCACCTACGTCGAAGCCGCGCGCGTCCTGGCGGCGCGCATGATGAAGGAAGGGATCCCCGGGGGCTTCCGGCGCGTCCTGGCGCGGCCGCCCTCCGCCGCGGAGGAGGAGATCCTCCGCCGCGCGCTCGGATCGAATCTCGAGGCCTTCCGCCGGAATCCCGAGGCGGCGCGGAAGCTGGTCTCGACGGGCGATTCGAAGCCCGACCCCGCGCTCGACGTCGCCGAACTGGCGGCGATGACCACGGTGGCGAGCCTGATCCTGAATCTCGACGAGGCCGTGACCAAGGAATGAGCATGGATCGGCGCTGCGAGTTCGAAGTCCTGGAGCGCCGGCGCTTCCTCATGGGCGCCGGCCTCGGCGTCGGCGCGATGGCCGTCGCCACGATGCTGAAGCAGGACGTCTTCGCGCAGGAAGCCGTCCAGCCCCAGGTCGCGCCGCGGGCGAAGCGGGTCATCTATCTCTGCCAGTCGGGCGCGCCCTCGCAGATGGATCTCTTTGACTACAAGCCGGCGCTGGAGAAGTTCCGCGGCGACGATCTGCCCGACTCCGTCCGCAAAGGCCAGCGCTTCACGGGGATGACCGCGACGCAGGAGCGCTTCCCGATCGCGCCGTCGATCTTCAAGTTCGCCCCGCGCGGCCGGAGCGGCGCCTGGGTGAGCGATCTCCTGCCCTACACGGCCCGCATCGCCGACGATCTCTGCTTCATCAAGTCGATGCACACTGAGGCGATCAACCATGATCCGGCGATCACGTTCCTCCAGACGGGCAGCCAGCTCGCGGGGCGGCCCAGCATGGGAGCCTGGCTCTCCTACGGGCTGGGGCGGCAGAACGAGGACCTGCCGAGCTTCGTGGTGATGACCTCGGGGGAGGGGGACCAGCCGCTCTACGACCGGCTCTGGGGCAGCGGCTTCCTGCCGAGCGAATACCAGGGCGTCAAGCTCCAGCGGGTGGGCGATCCCGTGCTCTATCTCTCCGATCCGCCGGGCATCGACAAGACGATGCGCCGCGCGATGCTCGACGACCTCGCCGCGCTCAACGAGCTCAAGCTGCGCGAGCAGGGCGATCCGGAGATCCGCACGCGGATCGCGCAGTACGAGATGGCCTTCCGGATGCAGGCCTCGGTGCCGGGGCTGATCGACGTCTCGAAGGAGCCGAAGTCGATCCTCGACCTCTACGGCCCCGACTGCCTCAAGACGGGGACCTTCGCGGCGAACTGCCTGCTGGCGCGGCGCCTGGCCGAGCGGGGCGTGCGCTTCATCCAGCTCTTCCACCGCGGCTGGGACCAGCACACGAATCTGCCGCGGGACATCCGCCGCCAGTGCCGCGACACCGACCAGCCGACGGCGGCGCTCGTCCAGGATCTCAAGCAGCGCGGCCTGCTCGACGACACGCTGGTCGTCTGGGGCGGCGAATTCGGCCGAACGGTCTACTGCCAGGGAAGGCTGACCGAATCGGACTACGGCCGGGATCACCACCCGCGCTGCTTCACGGTGTGGCTCGCGGGCGGCGGCGTGAAGCCGGGCTTCACGTGGGGGGAGACCGACGACCACAGCTACAACATCGTGAAGGATCCCGTCGAGGTTCACGATCTGAACGCGACGATCCTCCACTGCCTGGGCATCGAGCACACCCGGCTCACCTTCAAGTACCAGGGCCGGCACCACCGGCTGACCGACGTGCACGGCAAGCTGGTGCCGGGCATCCTGGCCTGAGGACGCCCTACTTCGGCGTGAAGGTCGAGCGGTTCTTGCTCCACCAGCGCTCCCACTCGTCGCCGGTCTTGAAATTCTGACCCGTCATGCCGCTCAGGGCGGCCTCGGCCGCGGCGCCGACGGCGCTCGCGCGGTCCTTCTTCTCCTTGTCCGTGTTGTCCTTCCCGGGAGGGGGCGGAGGCGGCTTGGCGGGCGGCTTTCCCTTGGTGGGAAGGGGGGCGGGAGGAAGGGCCCCGGAACCGGACTGGATCCTCTCGCAATCCCTGACGACCTGGATGAGGGGCTCGACGACGCTCTTGCTGCGGATGGCGCCCGCGGCGGCGATCGCCGCGCAGGCGATCTTGGGGTCGCGGTCGTCGAAGTGGCTCTTCACGGCATTGACCGAGGATTCCTCCTGCAGGGCCCCGAGCGCCGCAAAGATCGCGAGGCGAACCTCGATCTCGCGCGCATTGGCGCCGGCGGTCAGCGCCTGGACCAGGAACTTGGCGGCGCTCACCTTCAGCTCGGGCGTCTTGTTGAAGGTGCCGAGTCCCGTGGCCGCCGCGATGCGCACCTCCCGCTCGTCGGTCGCCAGCAGCGATCCCAGCCTGACCGCCACGCTTTCGTGGGCCGTCTTGGCCAGTTCGGTGACGGCGTCGGCATGGGACTTGGCGTCTTTCGATTTGCCGACCGTGGTCTTGTAGGTCTCGAGAGCCGCTTTGGCGGCGGCTTCATCCTGGGGCATCAGGGCTGCGAGAAGCGCCAGTGCGATCATCATGGATATTCCCTTCAATCCGGCATCAACGCCCCATACTTACTACCACTGGAGCGCCCGAAACCCCTCGACAATCCCCAAGACGCCCACCCGGGCGATGCTCCTTCAAAGAACGAGATCCCCCGCTGCGGGGTCATTCAGTCGTGAACCCATAAACGAACTGAAAATGCTGCATAAATGCAGTTGACCTCCCGGCGCGGCCGGTGTACATCAGGTGGGCTTCCACGGTTCGAAGAATTGATAGAGGGAGGGCAGGTCATGATCCGCAGGAGAAACGTGGTGTCGCTGTTCTCGGCCGCGGCCGTCCTCGGACTGGCGCTGCCGATCAGCGCGTTCTGGCGCGGCGACAAGGCGGACGGCGACGACGACTGCATCGAGGACACCGAGCATCTCAGCCTGCGCTGCATGACCAGGCACCCGGGCCTGAAGGCGATGGAGCAGCTGGAGAGGGCTCATCAGGCCTGGATGGACCAGGCCGCTCGAAAGCCGGGCGGCGGCGGGGGATTCAGCCCCCGGCCTCCGGGCAGCATCAGCGTCCCGGTCTACTTCCACGTCATCAACAAGGGCACGGGCATCTCCAACGGCGACATCCCCGACAGCCAGATCGCCGCGCAAATCCAGGTGCTGAATGATTCCTACGGCGGGCTCACCGGGGGAGTGGACACCCCGTTCCGCTTCGTCCTCGTCGGAACCGACCGGACGACGAACTCGACCTGGTATACGATGACTCCCGGCAGCGTCGCCGAAACGCAGGCCAAAACCGCCCTGCGGCAGGGAGGCGTCCAGGCGCTCAACCTCTACTCAACCAATTGCGGCGGCGGGCTTCTCGGTTGGTCCACCTTCCCCTGGAGCTATGCGAGCCAGCCGTCGAACGACGGCGTCGTGATCCTGTTCTCCTCCCTGCCCGGCGGCAGCGCGGTGCCCTACGACGAGGGCGACACCGCGACGCACGAGGTGGGTCACTGGCTGGGCCTGTATCACACCTTCCAGGGCGGATGCAGCAAGACGAACGACCAGGTGGCCGACACTCCCGCCGAGCGGGCTCCCCATTACGGCTTTCCACCCGACACGACGGATTCCTGCAAGTCGTCCCCCGGCTTCGATCCGATCCACAACTTCATGGACTACACCGACGACGCCTGCATGTACCAGTTCACGTCGGGGCAGTCCCTCCGCATGGACAAGATGAGCTACCAGTACCGCTGAAGCGGACTTCGGAGTCTCGAATTGCAACGAGGCCGTCCTCGGACGACGAGGACGGCCTCGTTCTTTCTCAGCACCGGGCCGATTCGATCGCCAGGTCGTCCAACTCGACCACGTCCCCCGGACACCAGCCGAAGGCCTTGCGGAGCCGGACCTGGACGCAGGTCCCGTCCTCCTGGCGCATCAGCATGTAGTCGCAGTCCGGGAACACGTGGCTCCCGTGGGAGAGGCGGGGGATCTCCTTGACCGCCTTCACCAGGTATTTTCGCTGCAGCCACTGGCTCATCACCTCCGCTCGGAGCAAGCCGCGTACCATGCCGGATTGCAGGCATCGGGAGCGGAAATTCGCAAGAAACCGCGCCGAAAGCTGGATTTTCCCCGTCCGGACCGGGCCCAGCCTGCTCTCAGGGGCTGGCATCCCTCTTGCGTTGGAGGAGGCGAACCTGAAAAGTAGGGGGACATGAACGCTCTGAGAGCCGCCGTCCTGGGAGGCCTGGTCCTGCTGGGGGCCTGCGCCGCACCGTCCGGGCCGGAGCCCGCGCCCGAGGCGATTCCGGTCTCCGTGGGGGACGATTCCATCCGCCCCTTCTGCCCGGACTGCTCTGAATTCCCGCAGGTCCTGGGGGTCCACGGCGGCTGCCCCCACTGCGCCAAGCCCATGCTTGAACTGAACATCTCGTCCACGCACTGGTACGCCTGCGCTCCGCTGCGCAGCTGGCGCGCCGAACCCTGCGGCCGGGAACCCCAGATCGTCCGGGCCTGGATCCTTCCCGCGGGCACTCCGGGCGTCTTCGAGCTCCGCTACTGTCCGAAGTGCCGGACCTTCGCCGGGGTGGAGGAGCGGCCGGAGGAGCTCCGACTCTGCCCCGGATGCGACCTCGAGCCGATCCTGACGCCGGCCCTGATGAAGTCCTGGGCCTGGTGCGTGCGGGAGTTCCGCTGGCTCGACGAGCCCTGCCCCTGGAACGAGAAGGAATCGTGCTGCACCCTGAGGTCGGTCCTGCTGCCGGTGACGCTCCGGGAAGAAGTCCTGCCGGCCTTCCCGGCGGCGCAGGAGCCGGGCTCCAAGTAGAAAGGTGGCGCCCCATGATGATCGCCGAAGTCTCGATCGTCCCCGTCGGCAAGGGGGAGTCCGTGTCCATCTGGGTGGCGAGAGCGGTCGAAGTCATCGACCGGAGCGGCCTCAAGTACCAGGTGGGACCGATGGGCACCTGCATCGAGGGCGAGTGGGAGCAGATCGCGCCCGTGATCGGCCAGTGCCTCCGCGCCCTGTCCCGCGACTGCCGCAGGGTCCAGCTGTCCGTCCGCGCGGACTACCGGCCGATCTCGTCCTGCCACCTGGAGGATCCGGTCCGGTCGGTGGCGCGGACCGTCGGCCATCCGGTCCCCTGTTGAGAACGAGTTACGGAACCACGCGGTACCTTCTCACCGCCGGGGCGGGATGATGCCAGTATCCGTAGGGGCGGCACCACCACCACCAGCTTACGCAGGGCCAGCCGTACCAGTAGGGGTCGGCGCGCCATCCGTAGTAATCATAGGGATAGTAGGCCTCCGTCAGGACCGGCTGAGGCGTCCCGAGGCGGGCCGCCACCATGGCCTGGATGAGGGCATCGCTCAGCGGGGCCGTACACGCAACCGACGGGCAGCAGGGCGGCCGCGGCGAGGCAGAGGAAGGCGAACGTCTTCATGGCTCCCTCCGAGCAGATCCCGACAGAAGCATGAAGAGCAAAATGCGTACCCTCGGATAAACGCGCTACAGGGCCCCGCGGGAGGCCTCGGGCCGCGGAGATCCCCGGACGGCGCGGGAATCTCCGGGTCCGGTAACGCTTCCAATTCCCCCTCCGGCCACTAGACTGGGGGGCATGGAGGGAGCGTGAACACCCCGGATCTCCGTCTCCTGGACCGGAAAGATTTCCCCGCTCTCCTGGAGGCCCTCGCCGCGAAGGGATACCGCGTGGTGGGGCCGACCGTCCGGGACGCTGCAATCGTCTACGACGAGATCCGGACCGTCGCCGATCTGCCCGAAGGCTGGACCGACGAGCAGGAAGCCGGGACCTACCGCCTCAAGCGCCGCGACGACGCCGCGCTGTTCGGCTACGTCGTCGGCCCCCACTCCTGGAAGAAGTATCTCTTCCCGCCCCGGCTCCGGCTCTGGCAGGCCACCCGCAGCGCCTCGGGCTTCAGCGTCGAGACGGATCAGACGCCCCCGACGCCGCTGGCCTTCCTCGGCGCGCGCTCCTGCGAGATCCACGCCATAGCGATCCAGGACAAGGTCTTCATGGGGGTCGATCCGGTCTACCGGGCCCAGCGGGAGAAGCTCTTCATCGTCGCGCTGAACTGCGGCCAGGCGGGCGGCACCTGCTTCTGCGTCTCCATGAAGACCGGCCCGAAGGCGACCTCCGGCTTCGACCTGGCGCTGACCGAGATCCTCTCGCCGGGGCGTCACGCCTTCGTCGTCGAGGCCGGCAGCGCCGCGGGCGCCGCGCTGCTGAAGGAGCTCCCGACAGCGCCGGCCGGCGACGGGGAGCGCGTGGAGGCGGACCGGGCCACGGAGCGCGCCGTGAGCCAGATGGGCCGGCGCATGGATGCCGGCGGCGTGAAGGAGCTCCTCGCCCGCAACCTGGAGCATGCGCGCTGGGACGACGTGGCGTCGCGCTGCCTGGCCTGCGCCAACTGCACGCTCGCCTGCCCCACCTGCTTCTGCTCGACCGTGGAGGATACGAGCGACCTCACGGGCGACCACGCCGAGCGCTGGCGGTCCTGGGACTCCTGCTTCACGCTCCAGCATTCCTACCTCCACGGCGGCAGCGTGAGGAGCACGACGAAGAGCCGCTACCGTCAGTGGCTGACTCACAAGCTGTCGACCTGGCACGACCAGTTCGGCAGCTCCGGATGCGTCGGCTGCGGCCGCTGCATCACCTGGTGTCCCGTGGGGATCGATCTCACCCAGGAAGTGCGGGCGATCCGCGAGAGCGAGGCCGGACATGAAAAGCCTTGAGGACATCCTCAAGTCCCACGCGTTCTTCAAGGACCTGAAGCCCGGATATCTCAAGCTGATCTCGGGCTGCGGCTCGAACGTCCACTTCAAGGCGGGGCAGTACCTCGCCCGCGAGGGCGCCGAGGCGGACCGCTTCTTCGCGATCCGCGAAGGGACGGTGGCCGTGGAGATCCACACGCCTGATCGCGGCGCGGTCGCGGTGCAGACGGTCTCGGAGGGGGACATCCTGGGATGGTCCTGGCTTTTCCCCCCGCACCGCTGGAAGTTCGACGGCCGGGCGCGCAGCGAAGTCCGGGCCACGTCCTTCGACGGCGCCTGCCTGCGGAAGAAGTGCGAGGCCGATCCCGCGATGGGCTACGAGCTGATGAAGCGGCTGGCCCTGCTCGTCTCCCAGCGCCTCGAGGCGACGCGGCTCCAGCTCATGGACCTCTATGCTGCCGACACCCGCAAGCCCTGACGCCGCCCTGCTGCTCCCCCGGCCCTTCCGCGTGCGCCGGACGCGGCGCGAGCTGGCCGACGTCTGGACGCTCGATCTCGATCCCGCCGACGGGGGCGCGGCGCCGGCCTTCCGCCCCGGGCAATTCAACATGCTCTACGCCTTCGGGGTCGGCGAGGTGCCGATCTCGATCAGCGGCGATCCCGCCGGGCCCGCCCGCCTGGTCCACACGATCCGCGCCGTCGGCGCCGTCACGCGCGCGATCTGCGCGCTGGGGAAGGGCGGGGTCCTGGGCGTGCGCGGGCCCTTCGGGAGCTCCTGGCCGCTCGAGGAATCGCGGGGCAAGGACGTCGTGATCGTCGCCGGCGGCGTCGGCCTCGCGCCGCTGCGGCCGGCCCTTTGCAGCATCGTCGCCGACCGCGGAGCTTACGGCCGCGTGTCGCTGCTCGTCGGCGCCCGCTCCCCGGAGGAGATCCTCTTCGCGCGCGAGCTGGAACGCTGGCGGGGTCGCTTCGATCTCGAGGTCCGGGTGACGGTGGACCGCGGTCGGTCCGACTGGCACGGCGAGGTGGGGGTGGTCACCCGCCTGTTGTCGGGCGCCTCGTTCGACCCCGCGAAGAGCGCGGCCTTCGTCTGCGGGCCGGAGGTGATGATGCGCTTCGCGGCGGCGGAGCTCGAGGCGCGCGGCATCGAGCCCTCGTCGATCTTCGTCTCGATGGAGCGCAACATGAAGTGCGCCGTCGGCGTCTGCGGACACTGCCAGTTCGGCCCCTCCTTCCTGTGCAAGGACGGCCCCAAGTTCCCCTGGTCCCGAGTCTCATCACTGCTGCGGATCCGGGAGGCCTGATGAAGCGCAGGCCGAAGGTCGCGATATGGAAGTTCGCCTCCTGCGACGGCTGCCAGCTCACCTTCCTCGACTGCGAGGACGAGCTGCTGGCGATTGCGGGCGCGGTCGAGATCGCCCACTTTCTAGAGGCCTCGCGCGCGTCGGTGAAGGGGCCCTACGACCTCTCGTTCGTCGAGGGATCGATCACCACGCCGCAGGACGCCCGGCGGATCCGGGAGATCCGGGAGCTGTCGAAGACGCTGATCACGATCGGCGCCTGCGCCACCACGGGCGGCATCCAGGCGCTGCGTAATTTCAAGGACGTGAAGGAGTTCGCCTCCGTGGTGTACGCGCGGCCGGACTACATCGAGACGCTCGCGACGTCGACCGGGATCGCCGAGCACGTCAAGGTCGATTTCGAGCTGAGAGGCTGCCCGATCAGCGGGCGCCAGCTGCTGGAGGTGATCTCCGCCCATCTGCTGGGGCGCAAGCCGTCGGTGCCCGCCTGGAGCGTCTGCCTCGAGTGCAAGATCCGCGGCAACGTCTGCGTGACCGTGGCGCGCGGGATCCCCTGCCTGGGGCCCGTCACCCACGACGGCTGCGGCGCGCTCTGCCCCGCGGTCGGCCGGGGCTGCTACGGCTGCTTCGGCCCGCAGGAGACGCCGAACCCCGCCGCCCTCACGCGGGGCTGGGAGGCCCGTGGCGTCGCCCCCGTCGACGTCCACCGCCTCTACCGGACCTTCAACGCGAACGCGGAGGCCTTCCGGAAGGAGAGCGAGGCCCATGAGTAAGGTCCGCACGATCAAGGTCGACGCGCTGGCGCGGGTGGAGGGCGAGGGCGCCCTCTATGTCCGGACGCGGGGCCGCAAGGTCGAGGAGGTCCGCCTCCGGATCTTCGAGCCGCCGCGCTTCTTCGAGGCCTTCCTCCGCGGCCGCGGTTTCGCCGAGGCGCCCGACCTGACGGCGCGGATCTGCGGGATCTGCCCCGTGGCGTACATGATGAGCTCGATCCACGCGATGGAAGACGCGCTGGGCGTCCGCGTCGAAGGTCCGCTCCGCGAGCTCCGGCGCCTGCTCTACTGCGGCGAATGGATCGAAAGCCACGCGCTCCACGTCTATTTCCTCCACGCGCCGGACTTCCTCGGCTACGAGGACGCGCTGCGCATGGCGAAGGACCACCGGACGGAGGTGGAGCGCGGGCTCGACCTGAAGAAGACGGGCAACGAGATCCTCCGCCTGCTGGGCGGCCGCGAGATCCATCCGGTGAACGTGAAGGTCGGGGGCTTCTACCGCGTCCCGACGCGGCGGGAGCTGGAGCCGCTGCGCGAGCGGCTGCGGCGGGCCCGCGACCAGGCGCTCGAGACGGTCCGCTGGGTCTCCCGCTTCAAGTTCCCCGACTTCGAGCAGGACTACGAGTTCGTCGCGCTCCGCCATCCTTCGGAGTATCCCTTCAACGAGGGCCGGCTCGTCTCGAACCGGGGGCTGGACATCGGCGTCCGGGACTACGAGGACCATTTCGTCGAGGAGCAGGTGCCCCACTCGACGGCCCTGCATTCGACCCTGAAGGGAAGGGGGGCCTACTTCGCGGGGCCGCTGGCGCGCTACAGCCTGAACGCCGACCGCCTTTCCCCGCTCGCGGCAGAGGCGGCGAGGGAGGCGGGGCTCGGCCGCGACTGCCGGAATCCCTTCCGCAGCATCGTGGTCCGCAGCGTGGAGATCCTCTACGCCTGTGACGAGGCGCTGCGGATCATCGCGGCCTACGAGCCGCCCGACCGGCCGGCGCTCGACCTGGTCCCGCGCGAAAGCATCGGCCGCGCCTGCACCGAGGCGCCGCGGGGGATCCTCTACCACCGATACCGGATTGCGGCCGACGGTGACATCGTCGACGCGAAGATCGTTCCGCCGACCTCGCAGAACCAGAAGTCGATCGAGGAGGACCTGCGGCGCTTCGTGCAGGAGCGCCTCGATCTTCCAGAGGAGAAGCTCAGGTGGCAGTGCGAGCAGGCGGTGCGCAACTACGATCCCTGCATCTCCTGCGCGACCCATTTCCTGAAGCTCGACTGGGATCGGGCGGACCCATGCTGATCCTCGGCGTCGGCAACGCGCTCCGGGGGGACGATGCGGCGGGCCTTCAGGCCGCCCGATTGCTCCGCGACCGGGTTCCCGAAGGCGTGGTCGTGGCGGAGTTCGGCGGGGACGCGTCGGGCCTGCTGGACGACTGGGCCGGCCACGAATCGGTGATCCTCATCGACGCTGTGAGCTCCGGCGCGGCCCCGGGGACGGTCCTGCGGCTGGACGCCGCCGCGGCTCCTGTTCCCGCCGGGAGGTCGGGGGTCTCCTCCCATGCCTTCGGTGTCGCCGAAGCGATCGAGC
>JACQFK010000617.1 GCA_016200125.1 Planctomycetota bacterium | reverse complement strand
CGCCGACGGCGCGCGGCGCGCGCTGGCGAACCTCGAGCCCGCGCGGATCGGCTGGAGCTCCGTGCAGGCGCCCGAGCATCTCTTCAACCGCCGCTACTACCTGAAAGAGGGCGTCAAGATCCCCGATCCCTTCGGCGGCGAGGACAAGGTCCTCATGAACCCCGGCGTGGGCAACCCGAACGTCGTCCGTCCCGCGGGGCCGACCGACCCGGAGGTCTCCTTCCTCCTGCTGCGCGCGAAGAAGGACGACCGGCCGATCGGCCTGCTGGCCAACTACTCGCTCCACTACGTGGGCGGCGTTCCCGAGGGCCAGGTGTCCGCCGACTACTTCGCCGTCTTCGCGGAGCGGCTCCGCGAGCTCTTCAAGGCCGAGAAATCAGATCCGCCCTTCGTCGGGGCGATGTCGAACGGCACGAGCGGCGACGTCAACAACGTCGACGTGATGGGCAAGCCCGAGCGGCTGCCGTCCTACGAGAAGATGAGGCGGGTCGCCTACTCCCTCGCGGAAAAAGTCTTCGCCGCGGCGGAGAAGACCGCCTGCGCCGACGGGGCGGAGCTCCGGTCGGCGATGAAGGATCTGGTCCTCCAGAACCGGAAGCCGAGTGCCGAACTCCTGGCCCGGGCGAAGGAGATCCTCGCCCGTCCCAAGGACGCGAAGCCCGCCCATGTCCGCGAGGTCACCTACGCCGAGCGGATCCTCAAGCTGGCCGACGTGGCGGACACGGTCTCCGTGCCGCTCCAGGTGTTCCGGATCGGCGACCTGGCGGTCAACGCGATCCCCTTCGAGGTCTTCACCGACACCGGCCTCGGCCTGAAGAAGGACACTCTCTTCGGGAAGTCGTTCACGATCGAGCTCGCGAACGGGTCCTACGGTTATCTGCCCACGCCGGAGCAGCACCAGCTCGGCGGTTACGAGACCTGGCTTGGGACGAACCGGGTCGAAGTCGAGGCCTCCCGAAAGATCGCGGCGGCGCTCCTGGAGTTGCAGAAATCGCTGAAGTAGCGGGCTCCGGTCGTTTTGGTGTACGGATTCCCGCCTCCGCTCCGTTCCCTGGTCCATGATGAAGGCCAGGATCGGACTCCTCTGGACCCTGCTGGCGGGCGCCTGCTTCGCGCAGGAAAGGAAGGCCGTCCTCCCGGAGCCCGTCCGGGACGTCCGCCGGCAGATCGAGGAGATGAGGAAGGCCAAGATGCCGTCAATCTCGATCGGCACGCGGTCGAGCTGCAGGCTGGTCAACGCCGCCGAGCTGCCCGACAAGGGGACCGGCTACCGGATCGGATCCCCCTCGCGCAAGACCTGCTTCGGCACGGACGAGATGATCTTCGGGCTGATGGAGCTGGGCGTCGAGATGACGCTGAGGCACGGCCATGACGGCGTCTTTTTCGTCGGCGACATCAGCGCGAAGGAGGGCGGCAAGCTCGCGCCGCACCTCAACCACCAGGGCGGCCGCGACGCCGATCTCGGACTCTACGTCTGCAGCGCGTCCGGCGCTCCCCGGGCCAACCAGATGCTGACCTTCGACAAGGACGGGAAGGGAGAGGGGGATGTTCGCTTCGACGTCGTCCGCAACTGGACCTTCGTCTGCGGCATCCTCGAGAGTCCCTACTTCCAGGACCTGCATTCGATCTACCTGGCGGACTGGCTGAAGACGCTGCTGCTGGAGCACGCGCGCGGCCGGCTCGCGGGCCTCGCCAGGAATCCCGTTGAACGGGCCCGGCAGGAGGCGCTGATCAAGAAGGCCGAGAAGAAGGTGTCGCAGCCCGCCTCGTCGCCGCACGACAACCACATGCACCTGGCGCTCGCCTGCGCGAGCGACGACCGCAAGGAAGGCTGCCGGGACTAAGGTCAGTTCAACGTGAGCTACGGCACGTAGATGACCGCAAGCGCGGGGCGCTTCTTCAGGTCCTTGGCCTCGCGCGAGCAGACTTTCATGTAGTCGCGCGAGTCGCCGTGGAGCATGAAGCCGTGGTTCTCGTGCTTCCCCTCGGTCCAGAACTTCACGGCCTCGGTGAAGTCCCACACGCTGACCGGAGCGCCGGCCGGTCCCTGGGCGAGAAAGATCGGCAGAAAATCCGGGTCCTCGCCGTAGTAGGTCCCGTTCACCGCCTTCCAGAGCCTGCCCTTCGCATATTCGTATCCATTGGCTTCGTCCTCGACCCAGGGGCGCATGCAGGGTTCGGCGATCCAGAAATTGGGTTTCGAGGGCAGCTTCGCGTCCGTGCGGGTCAGCAGCAGCCGCGCGGCGAGGATGCGGGAGCCGGCGGGAAGGGAGCCGAGTTCCACTTTCATCAGGACGCTCCGATGGCGCATGAAGGCCTCGATGGACTCGAGCTTGCCGTGAGAGCGGGTGCGCCAGTCGTTGGGACCGTCGGGGCCGTGGCTCGAAATGTGGGTGTCCTTCCAGCCCTCGAACCCGTTTTCTCCGTCGCGAAGGATCTTCAGCAGCGCCGTGGGATGTTCCTTTCGGAGACTCTCGTGGAGCTCGCGGAGGGCGGACTCCGCCGCCTCGAGGGTCGAGGGCGGGGGCGGAGTCCAGGCGTCCTTCCGGCTCTTGCCGAGCTCGATGACGTCGCGGACGTCGACTTCGCTGCCTGCGAGGCGGAACTTCGGCAGCTCGCGGGAGGCCCCCCAGGCCTTCGCTTTGGGCGTGGAGAATCCGTCCTGCGAATAGGGCGAGAAGTATCCGATGTTGCGGGGCTCGGGCCAGTCGGGACTCAGACGGATGCTGTCGACGGTGACGGAGAGGCCGGGCTCGGGCTTGTAGGCGTAGATCGCGAAGCGGACGACCGCGCCGTACTCGGGACGGACGCCATAGCCGTTCTCGTGGATGACGACGCGGATCTCGTTCCGGCCGGGCTCCAGGAGCGCCGTCCGATCCCACCAGGCGCGGCCCTCGTGTTTCTTGATCGTCTCGGGATCGCTGCTCTTCTCCTGCAGGATTCGGAACCCGATCAGGCAGCGCCGATCGGTCGTCACGTCCGCGAGGAGGGTCTGGAACTCCTTCCAGTCGCCGGGGACGGCGATCTGATCGGTCGAGACCGCGGGCCAGAAGCCGCCGTCGAAGGTCAGCTTCAGGGCGAACTGACCGGAGGTTGCTCCTTTGTCCGTCCGCTCGATCCTGACTCCGGGCTCCTTCTGCTTCAGTTCCGTGAGCGGGTAGTCCGACCAGCGGGCCGCATCGTCCGCGGCTTCGAAGTCGAAGAGCGTGCGGTCGGCCGCCGGGGTCAGACCGAACAGGAGAACGGTCGCGAGCCATCGCATCATGGGCTTCTCCTGGGCAACTACAAAGGAGTGCCCGGCGGCCGCCGCCGCAGGCTCAAAATCGGTCGGGACGCAGCGGTTCCAGGTCGAGATCCGGCTTTTCGCCGCAGGCGAGCTGGGCGACCAGGGATCCCGTGACCGGGCCGAGCGAGACGCCGATCATCGCGTGGCCGGCGGCGAGGATGAGGTTGTCGAAGGCGCGGGAGCGGCCGATGATGGGGAGGCCGTCGGGCGTGCAGGGGCGGAGGCCGCGCCACACGTCGCCGCTTCCGATCGTGTCCAGCCCCTCCAGGTACTCGCGGGCGCCGCGG
>JACQFK010000616.1 GCA_016200125.1 Planctomycetota bacterium | reverse complement strand
TGAACCTCCCGTTCCTCGCCGGCCTGGGCCGGCATCAGGTCGTCTATTCCTGGGGCGTGCTCCATCACACCGGTGAGATGTGGCAAGCAATCCGCAATGCCGCGGGGCTGGTGGCCCCACGAGGGCAGTTCTTTATCGCGATCTACAACGACGGCGGGGCGAAGTGCCGCCGCTGGAGGGCCGTGAAGAGGATTTACAACGGAGCCTCCGAGCCGATGCGTGCCCTGATCTTGTTGGGATCGATGTTCCGGCTCTGGGGGCCCCGGGTCGTCAGGGAAGGCTTGCGGGGCAGCCCGCTCGCCTGGATGCACCATCACGGAAGCGAACGCGGCATGTCCGCCTGGACGGACTTGGTGGACTGGGTCGGCGGGTACCCCTACGAGTACGCGCGTTCCGAGGAGGTCTCCCGGTTCTGCCGGGACCTGGGCTTCGAGCTTCAGGGCCTCAAGGACTGCGGAAGCGGAATCGGATGCAACGAGTTCGTGTTCGCCTCCCGGAGAGAGTCCTGAGCCTCAGCGGGCCGATTCGGCCGCCCGGCCGATCCGCTCCGCCAGCCGCGAGTAGACTTCGAGCGTCAGCCGGTTGATCCGCTCCTCCGAGAACTCGGCGACCGCGATCTCCCGCCCGCGCGCGCCGAGCTTCCGCCGGAGCGCGGGATCCTGGATGAGCGTCCGCAGAGCCCCCGCAAGCGACGACGCCGTCCGCTCCCGCGCGAGGAGGCCGTTCTCCATCGGCCGCACGATCTCCCGGCAGCCCGGCACGTCGAAGGCGACCAGCGGCCGGGCGCAGGCGGCCGCCTCGATGAGCGCCCGGGGCAGGCCCTCGCGGTAGGAGGGCAGGCAGACGATGTGGGAGCCGGCGAGCACCTTCGGCATGTCGGTCCGATGGCCCCACCATTCGACCACGCCTTCGGCCTTCCACTTCTCCAGCTGGCTCGCCGGGAGCGAGGCGGGGTTGCCGGGATCCTCGTCGCCGACCAGGACGAAGCGCGCCGCGACGGACTCCTTGCGCAACAGGCAGGCCGCCTCCACGAACTCCGCGACGCCCTTGTGCCGGAGCATGCGCGTCGGGAGCACGACGAGGGGCGGTCCTTCGGGCTCCGGGGTCGGGACGAACAGGTTCACATCCACTCCCGTTCCCGGGATCAGGACGGTCCGGGCGGGATCGACGAGCCCGCGGCTCACGAACTCGGAGCGGTCGTCGGGATTCTGGAAGAGGGCCGTCGACACGGGATGGCCGAAGGAGCGCCGGTAGAGCGCGCTGATCACGCAGCGTCCGAACCGCGAGACCTCGTTGCCGGCGATGAAGACGTAGCCCAGGCCCGTGACGGCATTGACCACCGCGGGCACGTCCGTCTTCCGAGCCGCGTAGCCGCCGTACAGGATCGGCTTGATGGTCAGATGGTGGACCAGGTCGGGGCGCAGGTCGCGGTAGAGCCGGACCAGGCTCCGGGCCGTCTTCCATTCCTTCCGGAGGCCCTGGTTGCCGCGGACCATGAAGACCGGATGGAAGGGGAATCCGTCCTCCGACAGGGCCTCGCGCCCGGGGCCGTCCGGCCCCGCGACGCGGACCTCGTAGCCCGCGGCGCGGGCGGCCCGGAGGAGCGAGCGCCGGTGGGAAACGATGAAGGCCGGATTGTTGACGACGAAGAGAAGGCGAAGAGGGACGCTCATCGGCTCCCCAGCCAGGCTTGGAACATCAGGATGTCCCAGAGGTGGTAGTGCCAGTCCTGGCGGCCGGAAACGTGGGCCTCCCATCGCTCGCGGATGGGCGCCGGGTCGAAGTAGCCCTCCCGCCTCAGCCGGCTCTCGCCAAGCAGATCCTCCGCCCAGTCGCGAAGGGGACCCCGGAGCCAGGCGTCGATCGGGACGCCGAACCCCATTTTCGGGCGCTCGATGAGTTCCTTCGGCACGTGCCGGCAGAGGACCTGCCGGAGTATCCACTTGGTCGTCCCCTCCCGGATCTTGAAGGAGAGCGGGAGGCGCAGCGAGAATTCCACCAGACGGTGATCCAGGAAGGGCACCCTCGCTTCAAGGCCCACTCCCATGGACGCCCGGTCGACCTTGACGAGGATGTCGTCGGGCAGGTAGGTCAGCAGATCCATCAGCATCATCTTCTGGGTGAAGTCGGGCAGCTTCGGCCACGAATTCGATGCGAAGGGGATGCGGCTCTCCCGGGGGGCGCCCAGCACGACCCCGTCGGACAGGTTCCAATGGGAGATGAGGCCCAGGTACATCGCCTCGGGATCGACCTTGGACATCACGCCGCCGAGCTTGTGGATCTGCTCCCCGAAGCGGCGCTTGCGCGCGCCGGGCTCCAGGAAGAGGGAGAAGACTTTCATCACGGCGTCCCAGGCCGCCCGCGGAACGGTCCGGATGGCCCGGCCGGCAAGCGATCTCAAAGGCCGCGGCAGCCAGCCCACCCGCCTCCAGATCCGCTGCCCCAGCAGGTAGCGGTTGTAGCCGCCGAAGAGCTCGTCGCCTCCGTCGCCCGAGAGGCTGACGGTGACGCTCTGCCGGGCGAGCCGCGAGACCAGGAAGGTCGGGATCTGCGAGGAATCCGAGAATGGCTCGTCGTAGAGGCGGGGAAGCAGAGGGATGACCGCCTGGGATTCGGCGGGAGTGACATAGAGTTCCGTATGATCCGTCTTCAAGTGGCGGGCGACACGCGCCGCGTCCTCCGCCTCGTTGTAGCCCTCTTCGCGGAACCCGATGCTGAACGTCCGGACGGGCCGGCTGCTCTGCGCCTGCATCAGAGCGACGATGGCGGAGGAGTCCACGCCTCCCGAGAGGAACGCGCCGAGCGGCACGTCGGCGTGCATGCGCAGGCGGACCGCATCCCGTAGGAGGTCCTCCAGCTCCCTGCTCAGCTGCTCCTCCGAGTCGGCCGAGGCCGCCAAGCCAGCCTGCTCCTTGGCGCTCCAGTAGGGCAAAGGTTCGGGGAGAAGGCCCGGCCGGCGCGGATCCACGGTCACGATGGTTGCGGCCGGCAACTTGAGGATCCCCGAGTAGATCGAAAGCGGCGCCGGCACGTAATTGTGTCGAAGGTAGAGGGCGAGCGCTTCGCGGTTGATCTCCGCCTTGAAGCGGGGGTGGGCGCGCAGGGCCTTGAGCTCCGATCCGAACAGGAAGCTGTCCCCGCACCATCCGTAGTAGAGGGGCTTCTCGCCCAGCCGGTCCCGGACGAGGGACAGCGTCCTGTCCCGGCGGTCCCAGAGGGCAATCGCGAACATCCCGTTGAAGCGGGGAAGGGCGCCCGCGAGTCCCCACTCCGTGAAGGCCGACAGCATGATCTCCGTGTCCGAGTGTCCCCGGAACTTGTGGCCCCGTCCCTCCAGGTCCTTCCGGAGATCGGCGAAGTTGTAGATCTCCCCGTTGAACGCGGCGACGTAGCGCCCGCAGGCGGACTCCATGGGCTGATGGCCCAGGGGCGAGAGGTCGAGGATGGACAGCCGGCGGTGGCCGAGCGCGACGCCCGCCGCGCGATCGGTCCAGAGCCCCGAGTCATCCGGACCGCGGTGGCGGAGCGTCTCCGTCATGGGGCCTAGGATCGCCTCGCTCTCCTCTGCGAGGGGGCCCGGCGTCAGGAAGCCGCAGAGTCCGCACATGGAAGGG
>JACQFK010000582.1 GCA_016200125.1 Planctomycetota bacterium | reverse complement strand
CCGGCGGCACCGTCATCTCGGCCGTGCCCTCCGCCAGCGGCACGTCGATGGAGCCGCCGAGCATCGCCGTGAAGACGCTGATCGTCGCCTCGCGCCGCAGGTCCAGCCCTTCCTCGGGCTCCGGATAGACTTCGATCTCGGTGTCGTATTCCTCCGGCCAGCGGCGGTACGCGCGGGCCCGGACCCTCTGCCCGAAGAGATCGCCGAAGAGGTCTCCGAAGTGGCTGAAGATGTCCTCGGTGGTGTCGAAGCCGCGGAAGCCGGTGTCCACCCGGACCTGCTCCGAGCCGCCCTGGTCATAGGCGGCGCGGGACTTGGGGTCGCGGAGGACGTTGTAGGCCTCGGCGATCCGCTTGAATTTCTCTTCGGCGGATTTGTCCCCGGGATTGCGGTCGGGATGATAGCGCCCGGCGAGCTTGCGAAAAGCCCGGTTGATCTCATCCGGCGTCGCGTTTTTCGACACCTCGAGATCGGAGTAATAGTCCCGGTCCATACAGCCTCCGCCGTTCTCTTAACGCGGGAGCAGGCACCGCAATTCGCGCGCCAGGCGGCCGCCCCAGCGGAGCGTCAGGGCTCACTGCCATGCTGACAGGAGTCCGAAGTTCCCGGTCCCTGCCCTCTCCAAATCATTGGAGGGCGAGTGTTTCCAGACGGGGAACTCAGCGCCCCCTGGCACGACGTTTGCACTATGCCAACCTGTCATGAGCAAGTTGAAAGGAGACTGAGATGTTTGGAAATCTGAGCGAACTGACCAACCGACTGGATTGGCTCCGCGACGAGATGGAGCCGACGTTCGTCCCGCCCCTCAACGTGTGGGAAGAGGGCGATGTCCTGAAGGTCGAGGCGGAGGTCCCCGGTCTCAAGCTCGAGGACGTCGAGGTCGCCTTCGACAAGGGCGAGCTGACGATCAAGGGCGAGAAGAAGTATGCGGGCCAGGAGTCCGCGTCGCTCCACCGCCGCGAGCGGCTTTACGGCGCCTTCGCGCGCACGATCACCGTCCCCTGGGAGATCCTGGCGGACCAGGTGTCGGCCGAGCTGAAGGACGGGGTCCTGACCGTCTCGCTTCCCAAGGCCGAGGAGGCCAAGCCGCGCAAGGTCGCGGTGAAGTACTTCGAGAAGAAGTAATTCAGCCGGGGGCCGGGGTCGGCTCCCTCCTCCCGAGCCGGCCCCGGTCCTCCCTCCCCCCGCGTGCTCCACAAATCAAAGAAGTCGATTTATGGCATTTCATGCCATAAATCGACTTCTTGGGTTTGTGGAATCGCGGATCAGACGACGATGCTGTAGATGACCTTGAGGTAGCGGCCCTCGGGATAGAGGCTGCTCACGGGGTGGTCGGGGCCGGCGCCCGCAATGCGGAAGGTCCGCAGCTCGCGCTCCGAGGCCCGCTGCACGATCTGCAGGAACTCCTCCGCCGGCACGAGCCCCGTGCAGGAGCAGGAGACCAGCAGGCCGCCCGGCTTCACCACGCGCGAGGCGAGCGCGTTCATGTCGTGGTAGCCCCGCCGCGCCTTCGGCAAGTCCTCCACCTCGCGCGCCATCTTCGGAGGATCGAGCACCACGACGTCGAACTTCTCGCGGCACTGCTTCAGGTAGTTGAAGACGTCCTGGTGGAAGAAGTCGACCTTCACCCGGTTGAGCCGCGCGTTCTGCCGCGCGGTTTCGAGCGCCTCCTCGTCCATGTCGACGCCGATCACCCGCCGCGCCCCCGCCTTGGCCGCCGAGACGGCGAAGCCGCCCGTGTAGCAGCAGAGGTCGAGCAGGTCCTTCCCCTTCGCCAGCTCCGCCACCGCCTTCCGGTTCTCCCGCTGGTCGCAGAAGAAGCCCGTCTTGTGGCCCCGCGCGAAGTCGACCCGGAACTGCACCCCCTGCTCCTGCACGACGACCCCCTCGGGCGGCTTCGAGGTCGGCAGCGTGAAGCCCTCCAGCTCCTGGGTCCGCGCGTCGGCCTGGACGAAGGCGTTCGGGAAGAAGTTCCGGATGGCGTCCAGCTGCTTGAGCATCCCCAGCGAGAAGATCTCGATCGAGTGGACGCCGGCGTAGCGGTCGACCACCAGCCCCGACAATCCGTCGCCCTCCGAGTGGCAGACGCGGTAGGCGTCGGCCTCGATCTTCAGCGACTCGCGGAAGGCGACCGCCGCCTGGAGCCGCTTCTCGACGAGATTCTCCTCCGCGGCGCCCAGCATGCGGACGGCGATCTCGGACTTCGGGTTGTAGAAGCCGCAACCCAGGTTCGCGCCGCCGCGGTCGATCACGTCGACGATCGTCCCCGCCTCGATGAATTCATCGGGCTTCACCACCATCTTGCGGAAGAAGAAGAGGTGACGGCGGCTGCCGGGGACGCGGAGACGGACGGCGGGACGGGGGGCGGCCTCGGTCATGGGCGCCCGATCATACCGGCGCGGGACGGCGAAGTCATCCACTTTGGACTATAGTTAAGCTTGGATGGGTCATGAGATCGTCTATTGCTACTGGTGCAGCGGCCGCATCCTGGGGGCGGACTTCGAGAAGGGCGCCGCCGTCCTGATCGGCAACCACGCCTGCTGCTCCCAGTGCCTGCCCAAGGTGATGGCGTCCCTACCCGACAATCAGCGCGAGACGCTGCTCGCCACGCTGTCGAAGACGCCCAGCCGCCACACGCCCCGCGGCGGCACCGAAATCGGCTCCACCCGGACGCCCCGCACGGGAAATCCGGTCGTCCCGGCGCCTCCCGCGGGGCGGCGCGCGCCCCTTCCCCTCGTGGCCATCGGCGCCGGCGTCCTCGTCGCGGCCGCCGTCGGGCTCATGTTCATCGGAGGCGGAACCAGGGAGGCGCCGCCGGAACGGCGCGACGCCGCCCTCCCGCCTCCCCCGCCCGTCAAGCCCGCGGTCCCCGACCGGGAGAAGACGGCCCGCAACGCCGTCGTCAAGGCGCGCGACGCCGCGCGGGCGGGCATCGACATCGACCTCCAGGTCAGACTCTGGGACGAGGCGGTCTCCAAGTCGGAGCGCACCCCCTCCCTCGACGAGGCGACCCAGGAACGGGCGGCGATCCTCGTCCGGCGCAAGGAGGTCTACGCCCAGGAGCTGACGCGCCTGATGGACAGCGTCGACGGCATCCTCCGGGACGACGAATTCAAGAAGGCCCTCGACGCCCTCGCCAGCGCGCGGAAGCGGCACGAGTCCCCCGACTGGGGCCCCGTCATCGACCGGAAGATCGAGGAGGTGAAGAAGACCGAGGCCGGCGGCGGCGCCTACCGGCAGGGCACGGATCCCGACGGCATCGTCTGCTTCGAAGCCGAGCGTTTTCACAAGAAGACCGACAAGGCCGACCATGCGTGGACGCTCGTCACGGCCCCGCCGGGATTCACGGGGACCGGCGCCCTCAGCCCCCTCCCGAACACCAACACGGGATACTCGAAGGACTTCGAAAACCAGAGCCCGAGAGCGGACTACCGCGTCCATTTCCAGACGGCGGGAAAATACTTCGTCTGGATCCGCGGCTACGCGGAGAGCGGAACCGACGACTCGGTCCACGCCGGGCTCGACGGGAAGGAAGTCAAATCGGCCACCGCCGTCACGCTCAGCGCGAACAAGAAATGGAACTGGACCACGAAGACGATGGCCGGCGCCCCCGCGTTCCTCGACGTGCCGTCGACCGGGATCCACATCGTGAACCTGTGGATGCGCGAGGACGGCGCGGTCATCGACCGCGTCGTGCTCACCCTCAATCCGAAGTACAGCCCCAAGGACCCCGGCCCGCCGGAAAGCCCCCGCTAACCCTCCGGCGTCGCGACGACCAGATAGTGGAGCGGGCGGACCTCCGCGGAATCGCGGCGGCGCAGCGGCCGGAGCGCCGTCCGGAACAGGGAGGCCAGCAGCCGGACCGCCAGTCGAAAGGGCCAGCTGAGCAGCGATCCCGGCGTCGCCTTCACCCCGAGCGGCAGATGCGAGGGGAGGTCTCCGAGCTGGAGATGGAGGAACGTGAAGAATCCCCCCGCGGCGGAGAGGCTCACGACGTTGAAGCCCGCCTCCGCCAGCAGGTGGCGGAGCCCCGAGGGCGTGTAGCGGTAGTAGTCGTGGGGCGCCTGGTGGACGGGCTGGAGGAAGGGGACGGTCAGCGCCAGCGTGCCCCCGGGCTTGAGGACGCGGCGGAGTTCCCGCAGCACGAGCGCCGGCCGGGCGACGTGCTCGAGGGTCTCGGTGCAGAGCACGAAGTCGAAGGCCCCCGCCGCGAAGGGGATCCGCTCCAGGTCCGCTCTCGCGTCGAGCTTGCCGTAGTCCCAGGTCCGCTCGCCGACCCCGCGGTCGACGGCCGTGTATCTCCGCCCCTCGAAGATCGGCCGGTAGATGCACTCGCCCGCGCCGGCGTCCAGGACCCGGGCCCCCGGCGCCGCTCGCCCCGCCGCGCCGCGGACGAACGCGTTGACGGCGTGACGGCCGGGATCTTCGGAGGCGTCGGACCGGAGCGAGGGATCCTTCACGCCGACGGGTAGGAGCCCAGCACCTTCACGAACGTGATGTGCTCCTTCAGCTCCTTGAGCGCCGCGGCCACCGACTTGTCGTGCAGGTCGCCGCTGAGGTCGACATAGAAGAGGTACTCGAAGGGCTTGCCCGGGATCGGGCGCGATTCGAGGCGGCAGAGGTTGACGCCGCGCCGGGCGAAGACCTCGAGGGTGCGGAAGAGCGCGCCCGGCTTGTTCTCCGTCCCGTAGACGACCGAGACCTTGTTCACGCGCATCCCCTTCCCCGGATCCTGGCCGTCGTGCGAGATCACGATGAAGCGCGTGTAGTTCTGCGGATCGCTCTCGATCCCTTCCTTCAGGATCTCCATGTCGAAGTGCTTCGCCGCGGCCGAGGACGCGATCGCCGCCGCGTCCAGCGCCTTCTCCTCCTTGATCATCTTCACGCTGCCGGCCGTGTCGTAGACCTGGAGGACGGACCAGGTCGGGTGCTGGCGCAGGAAGCGCTCGCACTGGGCCGCGGCCTGCGGGTGGGCGTAGATCCGCCGGATGTCGGCGAGCTTCGTCCCCTTGTTCGCGATCAGGTTGTGCACCACGCGAAGCTTGGTCTCGCCCACGATGTGGACGTCGAACTCGACGAGCAGGTCGTAGTTCTGGTGGATCGAGCCGCCGAGCGTGTTCTCGACCGGGACGATGCCGAAGGCGGCGTCGCCGGCGACGACCTTCTGGAAGACGTCGCGGAAGGCGCCCGAGGGCGAGGTTTTCGCCTTGTCTCCGAAGAACTGCCGCGCGGCCTTCTCGCTGAAGGCCCCGTGCTCGCCCTGGAAGGCCACCGCGTCGGACGCGGCGTGGCCCTTCTTCGCCGGCTTCGCGGCCGCGGGCGGCTTGTGGGAGAGCGCGATCCGCTTCCCCACCACGGGCGCGATCGCCTCGAGGTCCCGGAGCAGTCGCTCGACCATGTCGAAGGTCAGGCTCTGAGGGCCGTCGGAGAGCGCCTTCTCGGGCTCGGGATGGCACTCCAGCATGACGCCGTCCGCCCCCGCGGCGATGGCGGCCATCGCCAGCGGCGCCACGTAGGCCCGGACGCCCGTGCCGTGGCTCGGGTCGACGATCACGGGCAGGTGGGTCCGCTCGTGGAGCACCGGGATCGCGTTCAGGTCCATCGTGTTCCGCGTCGAGGTCTCGAAGGTGCGGATGCCCCGCTCGCAGAGGATCACGTCGCGGTTCTTCCCCGTGGAGAGGATGTACTCCGCCGACTGCAGCCACTCCTCGATCGTCGCCGAGAGGCCCCGCTTGAGCAGCACGGGCTTGCGGATCTCGGCGCACTCCTTGAGGAGGTCGAAGTTCTGCATGTTGCGCGCGCCGATCTGGAGGATGTCGGCGTACTTCGCGACGATCTCCACCTTGTCGGGCGCCATCACCTCGGTGACGATCTTCATCCCCGTCAGCTCGCGGGCCTCCTCGAGGAGCTTGAGGCCGTCCTCGCCCATGCCCTGAAAGGCGTAGGGCGAGGTGCGCGGCTTGTAGGCGCCGCCGCGGAGGATCGTGACGCCCAGCGCCGAGAGCCGCTGGGCCGACTCGAGGAGCATCTTGCGGTTCTCGACCGAGCAGGGGCCGGCCATGATGACCACCTGGTCGCCGCCGATCGCGACGTCGCCGATGCGCACGATGCTGTCGTCGTGCTTCACCTCGCGGCTGGCGAGCTTGTAGGGCTTGCTGACGCGCATCACCTGCGCGACGCCCGGGAGCTGCTCGAAGAGCGCCGTCTCGAGCTTCGCGGCGCCGATCACGGCGACCACGGAGCGCTCTTTGCCCTCGATCAGCACGGGGCTCGCCCCCGCGCGCTTCACGCTGTCCTCGATGGCCATCAGCTGGTCGTCGCTGAGGCCGGTCTTGAGCACGATGATCATGAAAGTCCTCAGATTAGAGCGTCGTTCCGGGAAAAGTGCAACCCTCCTTCGCCGATCCTGGGGTTGGCTACGAAGGGCGGGGGCCCGGCCGGGTCAGGGTTACTTGAGCCCGGCGAACTTCTTGAACTCGGCGAGCGCCGCGTCGTGCTCCTCGAGGCCCTTCTTCAGGGCCTCCGGGGCCGCCGTCGGGTCGAAGAGTTCAAGAAGCCGCGTAAATCGGACGCTGATCTCGTTGAGGTGCAGGTATCCGCGCTTGCGGTTCTGCAGCAGCTGGACGAGCTCCAGGAGCGAGCCCAGGCCGTCGCGCCGGGCGGCCCGGAGGATGGGCAGAGGGTCGCCTTGGGGCTTCGCGATCCAGGCGCGCAGCGGGACGAGGGCCTTGTCGTAGGCGGCCATCAGGGGCCCCACCGTGCGCACGTCGAGCGGCGCGTTGATGCCGATGACCTCGATGGCCTCCTCGAAGTAGTCGTGGAAGGCCTTCAGCATCTCCTGGATCCGCTCCTCGTTCTTGGCGCCCTCGAGGAAGCGCTCCTCGATGGCGGTCGTGATGCGGCGCATGAGCTCGCACATGCCGCCGACGCGCATCTTGGCCTGGCGCTCCATCCAGACGGCCCAGAGGCTGTAGCGCTGCTCGTTCCGCTTGCTGATCGCCTCGACCTTGTCGGCCCAGGGCTCCTTCCACTTCTTCCAGGCGTCCTCTTTGAAGTTCTTCCGGATCGCCTCCCAGGTGTCGGCGAGCTCGCCGTAGAGCTTCTCGATCGCGGTCAGGTCCGCCGCCGTCTCCTGGACGCGGTCCTGGAGCTCCTTCGCGTAGTCGGCGTCGGTCCCCAGGCGCAGGTCGGACTTGCGGAAGAACTCGTCGTCCCCGACCTTGAGCGTGACGGCGTCCGTCTGGTCGCGGGGGAAGTAGTGGACCTTGGCGCGGTAGCGGATCGAGTAGGGCTTGCGGACGAAGGTGTAGACCTCCTCGTGGAAGCGCCCGCCGACGGCGTTGAAGAGGCGGAAGCCCGGCTGGCCGCCCTCGTCCTCCCAGACCAGCGGCTCGTCGTCTTCGCGCTCCCCTTCCTTGAAGTCGCTGAAGACCTCCAGCGCGTAGACGCGGGCCCGCAGCTTGGTCTCGGCGGGGATGTTCGTGGTGCCGTCGACGATGAAGACCCACTTCCCGTCCCTCTCGATGAGGCTCAGCTTGAACTCCGCCTTCCACTTGGCGTCCGGGGGGACGGGCGGAGCCTGGAGGCCGCAGGCGAGGAGGACCGGGACGGCGAAGGCCGGCAGCAGCATGATTAGTAATACGCGGCAAGGCCGGTAATGTGCTCTCCAATGATCAGCGTGTGGATGTCGTGGGTCCCCTCATAGGTGGAGACGGACTCCAGGTTGCACATGTGGCGCATCGCCGAGTATTCGTTCAGGATGCCGTTGCCGCCCAGGATGTCGCGCGCCGCCCGGGCGATCTCGAGGGCCTGGTGGACGTTGTTGCGCTTGGCGACGGAGACCTGGATGAAGGTCGACTTCCCCTGGTCCTTGAGGCGGCCCAGCTGCAGGCAGAGGAGCTGCGCCTTGGTGATCTCGGTGACCATCTCGACGAGCTTGCGCTGGACCAGCTGGTAGCCGGCGATCGGCTTGGTGAACTGGACGCGCTGCTTGGCGTAGTCGAGGGCCTCCTCGTAGCAGCCCATCGCCGCGCCCACGGCGCCCCAGGCGATGCCGTAGCGCGCCTGGTTCAGGCAGGAGAGCGCGCTCTTGAGCCCCTGGACGTTCGGCAGCCGGTTCTCCTCCGGCACCTCGCAGTCGCGCAGGACGATTTCGCCGGTGTCGCTGGCCCGGAGCGAGAGCTTGCCCTTGATCTCGGGCGTCTCGAATCCCTTCATCCCCCGCTCGACGAGGAAGCCGTGGACCTGGTCGTCGACCTTGGCCCAGACGACGGCCACGTGGGCCAGCGGCGAGTTGGTGATCCACATCTTGTTGCCGTTGAGGATCCAGCGGTCGCCCTTCTTCACCGCGCGCATCTTCATCCCGCTGGGGTTCGACCCGAAGTCCGGCTCCGTCAGGCCGAAGCAGCCGATCAGCT
>JACQFK010000581.1 GCA_016200125.1 Planctomycetota bacterium | reverse complement strand
GTACTCCTCGACGGCGACGTCGCTGAACTTGTCGATGATCCTGAGCTGGTGGGCGAAGTCCCGGTAGGTGAAGTGGTGGATGTCCGCCTTGATCCGCTTCACCGGGCCTTCGGGGACCAGCTTGTCGTGCGGATCCACCCCTCCCCAGCGCGCCTTGCCGCGACGGACCACGCGGCATTTCCAGTCGGGATACCAGCCGCCGTGGTTGATCCAGGAGCCGAGGTACTTCACGTGGCGGCGCACCTCGAAGCCGGCCAGCTGGGCGTCGGCGGCTTCGAGCTCCTTGACCAGCTCCGCGTGGAGCTCCGGCGTGCAGCGCTCGTCGGCGTCCAGCGAGATCACCCAGTCCCCCGTCGCCTCGCCGAGGGCGAAGTTCTTCTGGGCGACGTAGCCCGGCCAGGCGTTGAAGATCACCTTGGGGGTGTGCTTCTTCGCCAGGTCGACGGTGCCGTCGGTCGACCCGGAATCGACGACGACGATCTCGTCGCACCACGAGACGCTCTTGAGGCAGTCCCCGATGTTGTGCGCCTCGTCCTTGCAGATGATCGTGGCCGAGACCTTGGGTTTCATGGGGAAGGAGCAAGGTATCACAAACCCGCGCCGAGGGTCAACCCGCAGCCCCATTCGGATTTCTACACTTGATTTCCCCCTTAAGGCCGATAAGATCAGAAGCCATGCTTGCTACGTTCTCAAAAGCGCAGCTAGCCACCGCCGGACCCCACGACCTCTCCGACGCGCTGGAAGCCGGCAGGATCGTCTGCTTCCCCGAGTCCCCCCTCGAGCTCCCCTCCCCGGAGGACCTGGAATTCCTCCGGCAGGAGATGCCGAAACACCTGAGTTCCAAGAACATCAGCTTCCACCCCGAGGTGGACAAGATCATCGGGATCAAGGGCTCCCGGGAGATCGTCGAGCGCGCCCAGCGCATCCTGAAGGAGCACAACGGGCGGGTGCAGGACTTCCTCAAGAAATCGATGCCGTCTCTGGTGAGGAACTGGATGGTCGGCACCGCCAGCTTCCGCCCCCTCCAGGAGAAGGGGCGGGACCTTCCGACCCATGCCTCGAACGAGATCGTCCACGTCGATGCCGGCGCCTACGGCGCCACGCACGGCGACGGGATCATCCGCTTCTTCGTCAACGTGAACCCCGTCGAGGACCGCGTCTGGGTCACGAAGGGGGCCTTCCCCGACCTCTACCGCCGCTACGGCGCGGAGGCGCGGGTCCTTCCCCAGAACGGCGCGAACGGGAGCGCGATGGACGAGGGCATGCTCGACCGGCTCCGCACCTCGCTGTCCTCCGGCCTCTCGGCGCTGGTGCCCTCGGCGAAGTTCCTCGACTCCTCGCCCTACGACCGGGCGATGCGCCGCTTCCACAACTACATGAAGGACACGCCGGCCTTCCAGTCGACGTCCGAAGGGCACCAGGAGTTCCGCTTCAAGCCCTTCTGGGCCTGGATGGTGTTCACGGACCGCGTGAGCCACGCCTGCATCTCCGGCCAGCACGCGTTCGCCGACACCTTCGTCGTGCGCCTGGGCAGCTGCCGCCTTCCCGAGATGGCGCCGATCAACATCCTGAAGACCCGACCGGCATGACCCCGGACGCCGCCGTGTCGGCGCTGCGACTGATGACGGTGACTCCCGCGAACCCCCGGATCCTGTTCATCCGGCTCAGCGCCGTGGGCGACGTCATCAACACGCTTCCCGCCCTCGAGGCGCTGCGCCGCGGGCTGCCCGACGCCTTCATCGGCTACGTGGTCGAGGACCGCGCCGAGGACCTCGTCTCGCGCCATCCCTCCGTGGACCGGGTCCACCTCTACCGTCGCAAGCGCTGGGCCCGCTACCTGCACCAGCCGATCCACTGGTGGACGATGTTCGAGGAATTCTCCGCCTTCCTCCACGAGATCCGCCGCGAGCAGTACACGGTCGCGCTGGACTTCCAGGGCAACCTGAAGGGGGCCTTCCACGGCCTGCTGAGCGGCGCGCGGCGCCGGGTCGGCTTCAGCCGCGGCCACTGCAAGGAGAACAACTACTTCTTCAACAATGAGCACGTGACCCCGCCCGGGGGCACGGAGAAGATCAACCGCGTCGAGAAGTTCCTCTCGCTGGTGGGCCACCTGGGCGTGCCGGTGGGCTCCGCCGGCTACCGCCTCCCCGAGACCCGGGACAGCCGCGCTCGAGTCGACGGCTTCCTCTCGGCGAACGGCCTGAAGGGCTACGCGGCGATCCATCCCGGGACCAGCGACTTCGGGGCGATGAAGCGCTGGAAGCCCGAGCGCTTCGCCGCGCTCGCGGAGCGGATCGGGCGCGAGACCCCGTTGCGCCCCGTGATCACCTGGGGGCCGGGCGAGCGGCCGCTGGCCGAGGAGATCGTCGCCGGCAGCCGCGGCCAGGCGATGCTGGCGATGGAAACCAGGACGATCCTGGACCTCGCCGAGCTGATCCGCAGCGCGAAGCTCTACGTCGGCTGCGACTCCGGACCCCTTCATCTGTCGAGCGCCGTGTCGACCCCGAGCGTGGCGCTTTTCGGCCCCAAGGATCCGCGCACCTACGGCCCCTACAACCCCCACCACCGGGTCGTCCTCAAGGGCGACCTCGGCCAGGGCTCGATGGACGCGATCACGGTGGACGACGCCTTCGCCGCGGTGACGGACCTCCTCAAGGAGCTTTCGAAGCCCCCTACTTCCTGAGGATGAGCGTCGCCACGACCTCGAAAAGGAAGAGTCCCACGATCACCAGCTCGAGGAGCAGCATCCGCTTCTCGTTGACCCCCTGGTGGACCAGCGTGTAGAGGCGGTCGATCTCGTGGAGCTTCTGGTCCACCGAGGCCTCCCAGTGCCCCAGGTGGAAGCGGTGCTTGCAGGAGAGGTAGACGCGCGCGAGGTACCAGTCGCCCACGAACTTGGTGATGTTCGACAGCTCCTCGGACATCTTCGTGATGTCCATGCGGATTCGGCGCAGCGCGCTGAGGCGCTCGTCGGAGGCGAAGAGGAGGTTGGCCAGCCGCGACTCGCGCTCCAGGTCTTCGTAGGCCCTCAGGAAGAGCCGGTCGAGGCGGTCGTCGAGCAGCCGGAACTCCTCGAGCTGCAGGTTCGCGAGCTCGATGATGAAGAGGACGTCGTCGACGTAGCCGCTGGTGTCGACGACCAGCGCCGCGTCCCAGTCGACGACCGTGAAATCCTCGCGGGTGTAGGCGAGCGCATGGCTCAGGGTCTCGTCGATCTGCCGCTCGGCCAGCCGGCCGGACTCGGACTCCTCGTTGAGCAGGCCGGCGATCTCGGCGCGGTGGGTCCGGACCCAGTCGGGGACCGGCGCGCCGACGTCGGAGAGGCAGAAGGCCGTGTAAGCCTCCACGGGCGGCCGCTCCGGATTCGGCTTGCTCATGAAGGGCGCCAGGCTGCGGGCCACTTCGGCCGCCAGCCGTTCCGCGAGGGCGCCCAGGTTTTCCTTTCCGATGCGGAGCTGGTGGTACGGCACGAGATCACCGATGGAGGGGGTGTTGAAGGCCGCCTCGTAGGAGATCGAGATCGCGCCGACGTCGAAGACCTTGACGAAAGGTTTGAGGGTGAGGGCGCCCACGCTGGTCTCGCACTCGAGGGGCTTGAGGCTGATCGTGAGGGGCGAGTAGATGGGGACGTCCTTGGGCGCGGCGGCGCCCAGCCGGATCTGGAAGGGGAACGGCTTCTGGGAGAGGACTTCGCGGACCTGCGAGGTCCGGATCTCGTTCGCCAGGTCGAAGGCGTACAAGTAGACGACCGTGCCCTTCATTGGACTCGATACTACCCGGCGCTGTCGTGAAACGAAACAAACCGTTTGATTCGTTGCAGTTTGCAACGAATCAAACGGTTTGTTTGGTTTCAACCGCCTTGCAACATCGTAGGATAGCCATGATGCGCCGCCTGGCCTGCCTCGTCCTACTCGTCTGCGGATGCGCCGCTCCGGAGATAAAGCAGAAACCGCCCCTGGGCATCTCCTGGGAAAAGAACATGCTCACGGTCTCCGGGCCCTTCCCCGGCGGCAAGATCGAGACCTGGTACCTCGAGGCCTTCTGCCGCGCCGGCGCGCGGGACCGGGTCTGGAAGGAGACCACGATCCCCCACACCACGGAAAAGATCTCGGACAACGGCCAGACCATCCGCCTGCTCACCAAGGTCGAGGGGGGCGTCGAAGTCACTTCCGACATCAGCGCGGGCTTCGGTGAGATCGAGTTCCGGGTCGAAGCGGTCAACAAGGGCAAGGCCTACGTCGACGCGCAATGGGTCCAGCCCTGCGTCCGCGTGGGCCCTTTCACCGGCTGCGACCAGAAGAGCTACGTCTCCAGGTCCTTTATCTTCGTGAACGGCAAACGGACCTTCCTCGACCAGGCGCGCCGCACCGAGGAGGCGATCTACAAGGGCGGCCAGCTCTACATCCCGCCCGGCATCAACCGCGCGGACTGCAACCCGCGCCCCCACAGCCCCGACGTCCCCTCGAACCGGCTGATCGGCTGCGTCTCGGCCAACAACGAATGGCTCTGGGCGACCGCCTGGGAGCCCACCCAGGAGCTCTTCCAAGGCGTGATCATCTGCCTCCACAACGACTTCCGCCTCGGCGGTCTCAACCCCGGCGAAACGAAGCGCGCCCGCGGCAAGATGTACATCATGGAGAACGACGTCGAGCTGCTGCTCGGCCGCTACTCCAAGGACTTCTCGCGATGAAATCCGCCCTGCTCCTCCTGGCGCTCCTGCCTCAGGAGAAGGAGATCCGGCTTCTGGTCCGCGCGGACGAGGTGATCGTCCCCGGCCCCTGGTTCCTGGACGCCGTCCAGAAGCTGCAGGCGAATCCCGACATCGACGTCGGCATCCATCTCTGCCTGACCAGCGAGTGGGAGCGGGTGAAGTGGCGCCCGCTCACCGCATCGCCGAGCCTCGCGGACAAGGACGGCTACTTCTACCCCATGACCCGCCAGCGCAAGGACTTCCCGCCCGGCACGGGCCTCTTCGATGCGAACCCGAAGCCCGAGGAGATCGAGCGCGAACTGCGGGCGCAGATCGAGATGCTGAAGCGCCACCTTCCCCGGCTCAGCCACGCGTCGGCCCACATGGGCGCGGCCACCGGCACGCCGGAAGCGAAGGCCGTCACCGAGAAGCTCTGCAAGGAGTTCGGGCTCCGTCTCGAGGCGAAGGGGCTCAAGGGGGTCCGCGGCTGGAGCGGCGCGCAGAAGACGCCGGAGCAGAAGGAGGCCGATCTCGCCGCCGTCATCGAGAAGCTGGAGCCGGGCTCCTGGATCATCGTCGAGCATCCCGGCGTCGACTCCGAGGAGATGCGCGCGATGGGCCATAGGGGCTACGAGAACGTGGGCGCCGACCGCGCCGGCGTGACACGCGCCTTCACGAGCGACAAGGTCAAGGCGGCGGTCCAGGCGCGCGGCGTGAAGCTCATCAGCCACCTGGACCTGCGCAAGGAATGAAGGGCCGCCGCCTCGCCGTGGTGCTCCCGCTGCGCTGGCCCCGCTGGTCCTCATTTCTGTTCTCGACCATCGTCACCTTCGGATTCTTCGTCGGCATCGTCATCCTCGTCTATGGCAGCGATGACGAAGCCCATCGCAAGTGGACCCTCGCCGTCGTCCTCGGGGCCTTCGGCCTCGTCTGCCTCCCCTTCTGGGCCTACGACTTCATGCGCTGGCTGGTCGCCGGAGACACGGTCGTGGAGGTGTCGGAACAGCCGGCGCTGCCCGGTCGGCCCCTGGACTGCTTCGTCCAGCAGGCCCGCGATCATTCCTGGATCCGGAAGCTCGAGGCGCGCGTCGTCTGCCGGAAGCAGATCCACCGGGGCCTCATCGAGGAGACGGTCTCCCTGCCGCTGGGCTCGGCGGGTGCCGTAGACCGGGAGGGCCGCAAGGCGCTGCTGCAGGGGTCGCTGCGGATTCCCGACGACGCCGCCGCGAGCCTGGAAAGCGAGCCGCTCAAGATCAGGTGGTCGGTCGAGGTCCGCGTGACCTTCGGAAAGAACCTCGTCCTCACGGAGGACCATCCGCTCCGGGTGGGGAGTGTCACTTCTTCTTCCCCTCCTGCTCCCACCAGTCCGTCCAGAACTTGAGCGCCTCGGCGGGCGGCAGCAGGCGGATGCGATCCGCTTCGAGCACGAAGGCATAGTTCGGTGACGCCAGCATCTCCACCCCTTCGAGGACCGTGATCCGCCGCCAGGAGGGATCCTGACGGATGGGATCCAGGCGGGCGGACCACAGGATGCAGCCTTCTTCCCTGGCGGTCAGTTCCTTCGCGCCTTCAAAGGGGAGGCCCGCTTCCTTCTCGAGGATCTCCAAGTACTCGCTCTTGAGAGCGCCGCCGTCGATATTGATTCTCCGGCTGCTGAGCTGCTGCCACAGCCTGGGCTGACGCAAGGCGTTCAGGAAGGCCAGATAGTTCCGGTCCTGGAGCAGGATCGGCACTCCCTCCGACGATCCCAGATGGCAGAGACCCTCCGCCGCGGTCAAGCGGATCTCGCGGTACTCGTCGGCCAGGCGCCGGCGCAGCGCAGGGATGACCTCCGGAAGCTTCAGCTTCGCCAGGGAGCGGATGGCCCGCATACGGGTCGACAGGGCCCCGTCGTCCAGAAGTCCCTCGAGAGTCTGCCGCGCTTCCTTGTCCCCAAGATCGCCCAGCGCCGAGGCGGCGGCGTTTCGGACCGTGAGATCCCGGGCTTCGAGCAGTTTCCCGATCGAGGGAAGCGATTCATGGATTTCCAGTTGACCCAACATCGTGGCGGCTCCGGCCCGCAGCTCGCGGGGATGTTCCGGTCCGAGGAGCCGGATGAGGGCCGGGCCGGGAGGCTC